>JASHVI010000198.1 GCA_030039525.1 Thermoplasmata archaeon | reverse complement strand
CCCGCCCGCGCGCCGGACCATCCGGTCGACCTCGTCGACCGTGTACTCCCGAAGGTGGAACGGCGACCGGTAGCGCCGCGGGTCCCCCTCCGAGACCGCACCGTTCGGCGTCGAGAGGAGGAGCGCGCCTCCCTCGGCGAGCCGCTCCATCGCGGAGCGGAGGAGCTCCTCCGGCTGCTCGGTGTGCTCGAGGACCTCGAAGCAGGTCACCAGGCCGAAGCGCCGGTCGCCCAGCGCGATCGCGACCTCGTCCACCGAGAGGAAGCGGCTCCGGGGCCGTTCCGGCATGACCACGCGCCGGGCCCACGCGATCGCCTCGGCGTCGGGATCGACCCCCACGTACCGCACGTCGGCGTCCCCGACGATGGCGGCGCCCAGCCCGTGCCCGCAGCCGAGGTCGAGGAGGTCGCGGCCCTCAAGGCGCTGCCCGGCGAGCTCGTACCGCCGCCAGTGGCTCCCGGAGCCCCGGTAGCGGGCCACGGCCTCCTCGAGGTTGTCGGAGCCCGGCGGGACGCTCCCCCCGGGGTTCAGCTCGCTCACGAGAGCTGGAAGACGGCGATCGATCCGGCGAGGAAGACGATCGGCAGGTCGAGGTACCCCTGGGTCGCCAGGGCGAAGAGCCTCTCGAACAGCGGGTAGTCCGAGGCCTCCGAGACGACGAAGTAGCCGATGCCGAGCTCCTGGGCCAGCGGGAAGGTGGCGTCAAAGAACCCCGGGCCGGTCCCGCCGCCGGTCCAGCCGGAGATCGTGAGGCTCCAGCCGTCGGTCACGGTGAGGTTCAGCGAGCTCCACCCCGTCGACTCGGTCTGCGTGACGGCGACGAAGTTCGGCCCCGTGCTGACCACCCCGACGGTCCCGAAGTCCGGCACCGCGAGGCTCTGCCGGAGGGCCCCGGTGGTCGACCCCGACGGGAACGACGGATAGTCGTAGTAGTAGCCGGAGGGGGGCGTCCGGAGGTACATGTTGACCGAGGTCACCGTACCGTTCGGCGAGGAGAAGCCGACCGATACGGTGTTGCCGGCGACCGCGAGCGTCTCGAACAGCGTGAGGCCCTCGGAGGGGAAGAGCAGCTGCGTCGTCATCTCCGCCGTCCCGTTCGCCAGCACGCCCCCGGTGACGTTCACGCCCTGCCCGTACGAGAGCAGCACCCGGGCCGGACCGGACGGCGATTGCACCGTGACCCAGGTCTCGTCGGCCTCGCCGAGCCAGATCGGCATGCTGAAGTCGCTCGTCCTCAGCAGGATCCCGGGGGTGTTGTACACGCCGGGGGCGTTGGACGTGACGTACAGCTGGGCGTCGCCCGCGACGTAGCCCCCGAGGTCGATCAGGTTCGCGTCGAGGGCCCGGGAGTAGGAGATGGAGGTGATCCGGGAGTTCAGCGGGTCCGGGGCGTACGAGAGCCGATGGGCGTACCCCGGCAGCCAGGTCTGCAGGTCGGCGCCGTCGTAGAACACGGCGTCGCCGGGCGTGTGCTCGGAGATCCAGTTGAGGGTCGCGAGCTTGGTCGGGGAGAGGAGGAGGTAGAACTGCTCCGCCTGGAGGAGCGTCTGCTGCGAGACGATCGCGTTCGCGACGACGAACGCGCCGCCCAGCACGACGAGCTCCGACCGCCGGGGAGCAGGGTCGAGCCTCCATCGGGGACGGCTCGGAAGGACGCGGGCGGCCGGTCGGGGGGTTCCGGCGGGCCGGGTCCCCCAGCGGCTCGCGAGGACCGCGACCGCCGGGACGTAGCTCAGCGGCAGGAAATAGATCGCCCGGATCGCGTTGCCCGGGTCGAGGACGGCGAGGAAGATCGCCGCGAAGAAGAGGGCGGAGGTGAACCGGGCGGCGAGGGCGCACTCCGGGCGACGCCAGAGCCAGAAGAGCGCCCCCATCGTGAGGAGGACGTCGAGGAGGACGATCGCCCCCAGGAGGTCCGGCGTCGAGACGGGGACGTTCGAGCCCCACGGGAGCGTGAACGCCTGAGAGTAGGAGAACAGCAGCTCGAGGATCCCGCTGGACCCCGACGGCGGGCCGACGTTCGCGGTGACCAGGAAGTCGTCGTAGTAGTTCGGCGCGAAGGGAATGAGGAAGACCGCCCCGACCACGACCGACTCCACCAGGAAGACGAGGGGGGCCCGGGCGCGGCGGCGCTCGAGCAGGAGGAGCTCGATCCCGAAGGCGCCGATCGCCGCGAGGGCGTAGAAGAAGGTGACGACGTGCGTGCCGGCGACCAGCGCGAAGAGGAGCCCGGCCGCCACGATCGTCCCGGTGCTCGGCCGCCGGAGCCCGTGGAGCATGAGCGCCAGGAATCCGAGAAGGAACAGGATCCCGGTGGCGTTGAAGGCGGAGTTCCAGGCGACCATCGCGCTGAAGTCGGCGGAGGTGGCCATCACCGCCGCGCCGCCGAGCGCCGCGACCTTACCGCAGTCCAGCTCCCGAAGGAGGAAGTAGGTCGGGACGGCGGTCAGCGCCGGGATCGCGGCCATGTTGAACTGGATGCCGGCGAAGATCCCGAGCCACTGCGTGGCCGGCAGCACCACGAGGAAGATGTAGACCGGCGGCGGGGCCTCCACGAGGCCGTACCCCGGGAGCGGGTGGCCGAGATAGGTCTGCAGCCAGACGAGGTCCCCCGCGGCGTCGCCGCTCGGGGGATAGGCCACCTGCAGGAGCGTGAGGTACCGCAGGAGGAACGCTCCGACCACGATGAGGGGCAGCACCGCCACCTCGGGGTGGTCGCGCAGCACGGCCGCCAGCCTCCGCCCGACGCCCCGGACTCCCGCCGGGGGGAGGGGACTCGGGGACGACGTCGGGGGGCTCGGGAGCGTGGAGTCCGTCAACTCGGACCCTCCGGACGACCGCGCCCCTGATGAACGCTTCCCCGGCGGAGGCGCCCGTTCCCCGGCCGCCTCTCCGAGCGGCCGTCGGGGCGCGAGCTTTCCGACGGGGTTATCTCACGTGCGCCGCTCCCCCGGCGGCCCCATGGGAGCCGCTCCCCCGCCGGAGCTTCCCGCCCGCCGCCGTCGCCGGTTCTACGCTCGCCTCGCCCTCATGGCCGCGGCGGCGTGTGTCGGCCTCGTGCTCTTCCTCGCGACGGTCTTCGTCCCGCCGTTCCTCCACGCCCGCAGCCCGAGCGCGGCGAACCCGGGGCTCCCGGAGACGGACCTCGCCAACGCGAGCTTCTCCCAGGACCGGGTCGTCGCGGAGAGCTGGGCCGCCAACGTCAGCGGTGGCCCGTGGGTGCTCGTCGGGGGCGAGGCGATCACGAGCCCGGTCCCGGTCTCCGTCCCGCTGGACGACTCGGGCGCCTCGGGATGCCCGCTGATCCCGCAGCCGTACCCCTCGCGCTCCTCGGTCGCGTTCCCGGGGCTCAGCGTCGTCGACGGCTTCGGCCGCGCGCCGCTGTGGACCTACGACTTCGCCTCGACGGCCGGGGGTGGGCTGCGCGTCGCGGTCGACGACGGCAACGCCTCTACCCTCGGGCTCCTCGACCTCTCCCCGCCCGACTGCCCGGCGGCCTTCTCGGGGGCGGTCGCCGTGCCCGAGGCGCTCCTCGACAGCACGGGGGCGGGCGCGGCCGCGCTCTCGCTCGGCGGCGAGTCGTTCCTCGCCTCCTACCCGGACGCATCGATCAGCTACGCCCTCGAGCCCCTGCTCGAGCCCGGCGCCGGCGGCCTCCTCGCCGATGCCTGGAACGTCACCTTCAACGGATGCGGTCCGGCCTCGATGGCGGGATCGTACGACGGGTACGCGGAGCTCTGGACGATCTGGCTGGACGCGCGGACCGGCGCGCTCGAGGCCACCAACTCCTCGGTGATCAGCTGCCCGGCCGGGAGCGAGGTCCCGCTGCCGTACCCGCTCGGCGAGGACCTCACCTTCAACCATCCCGTCGCGAGCGCCTCCGGGGAGACCCTCTACGTCAACACCAGCGTCGCGGCCGTCTGCTGCGGGCTCACCCCGTCGAACCTCTCGGCGGCGCTCCACCCGGTCGGCGACGCCCCGATCCCCGCCCACGCGACGCTCGCGATCCTCGACAGCACGGGCGGGGTCGACTGCACCGCGGCGATGGACGCGGAGGCGGTCTTCCCCCTCGACTGCTCGAACCCGCTCCTCGCCGGGGACCTCTTCTCGGTGGCCCTGCCGGCCTCGGGGAACGGGCAGTACGAGCTCGCGATCGACGGGCTGTGGGAGTTCGACGGCGAGATCGACATCCCGCTCTACGCCGCGAGCCCGGTCTAGCGGGCCCCGGCGGAGAGCGCCTGCGAGATCGGGCAGGCCGACGAGGCGAGGCCGAGCCGCCGCGGGGCGGGCAGGGGCTCCGCGGCCTCGAGCCAGCGTCGGAGCTGGGCCGTCACCGGGCCGAACTCCTCGAACTCGTAGAAGGGGATGCCGGCGGCCTCGCAGTAGCCCTTGAGCCGTCGGCGGGCGAAGACCAGGTCGGCGACCTCGGCGGCGTACCGGTCCGTGCTCCCGTCGCCCACGAAGACGGTCCGCACCCCGTCGGCCGCGGCCCCCTTCGTGATCTGCGCCTTGCAGATCCCGCAGAGCCGGCAGGTCGGGTGGCCGTGCGGGTGGGTCACGCGGAGGCGCCCCTCCGGGGTGCGCTCCATCCCGTCGCAGAGCACCGGGAAGTCGATCGCCGCGTTCTCGAGGACCGGGTGGATGTAGAAGTCGAGCCCCCCGGAGACGATCATCGTCGGGACGCGGTGCCGCTTGAGCAGCGCGACGAGCTCGCCCGCTCCCGGCCGCAGCGGCGCGTTCCGGACGGCCCAGGCGGCCATCTCGGGGATCCGGTCCGGCGGCAGCAGCGCCGCCTGGCGGGCCCAGGCCTCCCGGAGGGTGATCTTGCCCGCGTGGAGCTCTTCGTCGACCTGGTGCGCGAGCTCCTTGCCGTTCGGGCAGAACTCCTCGACCAGGAGGATCGCCACGTTCGGGCCGACGAGCGTGCCGTCGAAGTCGAGCAGGACCTTGAGCGACGGCGGGGTCGGCACGGGAGGGGGCGCTACGGAACGGGCTATTTAGCCGCCGCCGACGGTCGCCCGCGGAGTCGGCGCCCCGCTACGCCTTGTGGGGGGGCAGGCCGGCCCGCTGGCGCAGCGAATAGTAGAATCCGCCGAAGGAGGTCGCGGTCGGGGTGCGGAATCCCTGCACCCGAAGCGCCTCCTTGACCTCCTTCGGGGTCTGGCGGAGGTCGAGGGTCTTCGTGTTGTCGAACCGGTACTGGAAGGTCCCGCTCGGTCCCCGGGGGAACGGCTCCCAGTCCCGGGCGCCGGTGACCCGAAGCTCGTGGTGGCGCTTCCCGTCGCCGACGGGGGCGAAGGCGGGGAGCGAGTGGTGCTCCTCCGCGAGCCAGAGGCTGGTCGCCTCGCGGATCGCCTGATCGGTCGCGTCGTCGAGCGCCCCGGGGGCGACCTGCGACTGAACCCAGTCGACCATGGCGTCGAAGGTCCGCTCGGAGTTCTCCTCGAGCATCTGGAGGACGGCCATCCGAATGGCCGTCTTGCGGAGCTGCTGGATGCCGGTGTCGCTGAGCCGGTACTCGACCGTGAGGCCGAGGAGCGACTCGGCGTTCGGCGCGAGCTCCTTCAGGGCGTAGACGAAGAGCGGGGAGACCTCCCCGGAGCTCGAGAC
>JASHVI010000197.1 GCA_030039525.1 Thermoplasmata archaeon | reverse complement strand
ATGGTCTGCGGGGGGACGGCCTCCGGGAAGACCACCACGCTGAACGCGACGCTCCTGTTCATCCCGCCCCAGATGAAGATCGTCTCGATCGAGGACACGCGGGAGCTGAACCTCCCGCACGAGAACTGGGTCCCGTCCCTCACCCGGGCCGGCTTCGGCGCGAAGAACCTCGTCTCCGGGAAGGCCCCCGGGGAGATCGACATGTTCGACCTCCTGGCGGCGGCGCTCCGGCAGCGGCCGCAGTACCTGATGGTCGGGGAGGTGCGGGGGGCCGAGGCGTTCATCGTCTTCCAGGCGATGGCCACGGGGAAGACGTGCTACACGAACTTCCACGCCGAGTCGGTCTCCGCGATGGTCCACCGGATGGAGAACCCGCCGATCTCGCTGCCGCGCTCCCTCGTGAGCGCGCTCAACCTCGTCCTCCTCCAGCGGCAGGTGAAGGTCGGGAACAAGATGACCCGCCGCGTCCAGTCGCTCACGGAGATCGTCGGGCTCGACCCCGAGACCAACGAGCTGATCACGAACTCGGTCTACTCGTGGAACCCGCCGGACGACACCTTCCTCTTCTCGGGCCACTCCTACGTCTACGAGCGCGTCGCGATCATGAAGAACCTCACGATGAAGGAGATGGAGCGCGAGGTCCGGCAGCGCGTCGAGATCCTCGAGTACCTCGAGTGGAAGGAGGCGCAGTCGACCCGGCAGCACCCGTTCACGCACCGGGACGTCGGGCGGATCGTCTCCTTCTACTACAAGGAGCCCGACAAGGCCCTCGCCGAGGCCCGGGCCGACCGGGACCGGGCGAAGCCCCCGACGCCGGGGCGCCCGATCGCCGCCGCGGCCCGGTGAGCGAGGGGCCGGCCCCCTCGGTCCGCCTGATCCTTGAGGACTGCCGGCCGGGGCTCCGGGCGCTTCCCGCCGGGAGCGTCGACGTCGTCGTCACCTCGCCGCCGTACAACCTCGGCGTCCCGTACGGCGCCTACGAGGACGACCGGCCCCGGGCCGAGTACCTCGGCTTCCTCGCCGAGGTGCGCGACGCCCTCGACCACGCCCTCGCCCCGGAGGGCTCGATCTTCTTCAACCTCGGCGGCTCCCCGAGGGACCCGTTCCTGCCGTGGGACTCGGTCCGGGTCCTCGCGGAGAGGTTCCGGCTCCAGAACGTCCTCCACTGGGTGAAGTCGATCGCCATCGACCGGGCCTTCGTCGGCGGCTCCGCCGGGCTCGACCGGGACCTGGCCGTCGGCCACTACAAGCCGCTCGTCTCGGACCGGTACGTCCACGGCGCCCACGAGTACATCTTCCACCTGACCCGCTCCGGGGCGGTCCCGCTCGACCGCCTCGCCATCGGCGTCCCGTACCAGGACAAGTCCAACGTGGCCCGGTGGCGTTCCGCCGGGGCCGACCGGCGCTGCCGGGGGAACACCTGGTTCCTCCCGTACGAGACGATCCGCTTCCGCGCCTCCGACCGCCCCCACCCGGCCAGCTTCCCGCCGGAGCTCCCGGAGTGGTGCTACCGGCTCCACGGGGTCGGCCGGATCCGGCTCGCTGCGGACCCGTTCGTGGGGATCGGGGCGAGCGCCGTCGCCGCGGTGCGCGTCGGGGTCCCGTTCGTCGGCTTCGACCTCGACGCCGAGTACCTTCGGGTCGCCCAGGAGCGGCTCGGGCGGGCCGGCCCTGCCGAGGCTCGGAAGCGTAATGACCGCGCGCGACGAGTCGAGCGGTCGAGGGAGCGATGAAGATCCGTCCCGTCTCGGTCGCGGTCGTCGTGAAGGACCGGAAGAAGAGCGCGCGCTGGTACCAGGAGAAGCTGGGGTTCAAGCAGATCGCCGACGACGACGAGCACTGGACGGTCGTCGGCTACCCGAAGAAGGGGATGCAGCTCCACCTCTGCGAGGCCGAGGACGGCCAGGGCCCCTCGAAGGCCGAGACCGACACCGGGATCCTCCTCACCGTCGACTCCGACTTCGCGAAGGCGGCCGCCAAGCTCCAGAAGCGGGGCGTCGCCTTCGCCCAGCCGCCGACCGAGCGCCCCTGGGGCTGGGTCTCGAAGATCCGCGACCCCGACGGGAACGTCCTCTGGCTCGTGCCCGAGGAATAGGCTCCGGCGGACGAGGCTCCCGCGCGCGGGGGCGCGCCCGCAGCCCGGGTCCCGCCGGGAGCCCCGTCGGGACGCGACCGAGCTGGGGCCGATGGACTAGTCGTCGTCCGCCGGCCGTTCCGCGGCCGGCGAGGGCGGGTGCCACTCCTTCATCGGGGTCCGCCGGACCCCGGCGGCGCTCGCCAGCGCGTTCTTCGTGCCCTCGGAGGCCCGATGACCCGCGTTCGAGATCGCCTCCCCCGTGGCCCGGGCGGCCGTGCTGACGGCCCCCGCGACGGCGGTGCCCGCGGCCTCGGCCCCGTCGGCGATCGCGCTCGGGAGCGCCCGGAGGTCCTTGCCGAGCCCGCGGCCCAGGGCCGTGATGTCGTCCTCGATCTCCCAGGCCGCGTACTTCGCCTCCTTGCCGACGAGGTGGCCGAGACGCTCGATCTTCTGGTCGATGTTCTTCAGGTCCTCGACGTGGAGGGCGACGTCGCGGCCGACGGCGTGCGCGGCCTTCCTCAGCTCGCTCAGGTGGCGCCGCAGCTCGGCCTGCTCGGGGGTGTCGGTCATCGGATCCTCCCCGACGAAACAGCCGGGGGGGCCGCATAAAGTTGCCCGAGGAGCGGAAAGGGACGTCTCCCGGGCCTCCCGGTCGGGGGCGAGGTCCCCGGGCGGACCACCGCTAGCCGCCCATCCGACGGTCGGCCTTGCGGCGTCGACCGGTCCGGGCCGGCGCGGCGGCGCTCCGAGCCGGGAGCGCCTGGACCTGGGGCGCCTTGCGGATCGTCTCCGTGCCGCCGATCCAGCGGATCAGGAGCTCGACGCCGAGGTGCTTCGGGTCGGTGACGACCAGCTCCCCCTGCAGCCGCTCGGCGAGCTTCCGGGCGGCGACCTCGTACTCCGGGTGCTCGGAGCGGAGCAGGATGAGGCAGGCCTTCAGCGGCTTCACCGTCGCGAGCTCCCCGGCCCGTTCGAGGGCCCGGTCGAGGGCGACCTCGAGCTGTCCCGCCCGGACCCGCCCGTCCTCGTCGGTGTACGCCTCCGGAAGACCGTCGGTGATCAGGTAGACCTCCTTGCGGCTCGCGCGGGTCGACCGGAGGAGGAGGTGGGCCGTCCGGAGCGCCTCGGCGGTGTTGGTGAAGGCGCCGGGGGAGCACTCCCACAGCTCCAACAGGTCGAGGACCCGAACCTCGTTCTCGAACGCGACGACATCGATCGTCGCGTCCGGGTGGCGGCGGCGGATCGCCACGTAGAGGGCCAGAAGGGCCTTCTTGGCGGCGGGGAGCTTCTCCCCCTCCGCCATGCTGCCGGACTTGTCGAAGGCGAGGACGACGTGGACCCGCTCGCTCGTGACCTCCCGGTAGATGAAACTGGTCGTCTCGTCGATGTGCTTCAGGCCCTGCAGGCGGGCCGCGACCACCGAGGACGGCAGGTCGAGGTGGGCGACCTCGTCGGCCCGCAGTAGGCGGGCCTTCTCGTAGATCCCCGTCGAGGCCGAGCCCTGCGGGGAGAGCCTCGGGTCCTTCGCGAGCTCCCGGCTCTCCTCCTCGAGCAGGAGGCGGGCGAACCGCTCGACGAGGCCGTAGGTGACCTGGAGCTGGCCCTCCCGCTCGGCGACGAGCCCCCGCTCCCTGAGCTCCCGGTCGACGCGCTTCGCCTCGGCCTCCCGGACCCTCGAGTCGACCTCCTTCTCGGCCCGGCGCTTCGCCTCCTCCCGCTCCGCCTCGAGCGATCGGCGCTGGCGCTCCGCCTCCTTCCGCTTCTCCTCGGCCTCCTGGCGGACGTCCCGCTCCTTGGCCTCGATCGTCCGGGAAAGGTTCCCCCGGAACTCCTCCTGCTGGGAGGGGGTGAGCCGGGCCAGCGCGTCCCCGATCTCGGAGGCGCCGAGGGAGCGCCCGGCGCCGGTCGGGATCGCGAAGGTGAGGCTGCGTCCCTTGGACTTCTCGGGTGGCGCGGGCGTCCCGCGGCCGAAGAGCCGCCGGAAGAAGGCCACGAGACGGGCGAAGGCGGCCCGGATCCGGGCCCAGAGAGAGGGAGGCGGTGGGGGCTTCAGCCAGGAGGAGTCGGGGAGGAGGAGGGCGTTCGAGAGGTCCCCGAGCATCGCGTCGTCGAGGATCCTCGACAGGTCGAGCTTCCGGGAGCGCTCGAGGCGCTCCTCGAGGGCCTTCAGTTCCGCGTCGAGCCGGGCCTGCTCGTTCCGCGAGACGACCTCGAGCGCCTCCTGCCGACGCTCGTACTCCCCGGCGAGCCGCGAGACCCGTCGCTGGGCCTGGCGTCGCAGCCGGTCCCGGAGGGCCCGGAACCGGTCCGCCATCGCGGGGTCCCTCCGGGCCTCCTCCTCGATCAGACGGTGGGCCCCGTCGATCCCCTCCTCCGCGAGGATCTTGGTGAGTCGGGCCCGATCGATGCCTTCTAAGAGGTCCTCGAGGCCGACGTCCTCGGGGTAGAGCGAGCAGTCGGGGAGCTCGATCGGGCGGTCAGGGGAGAGGGTCGTCGTCGGCGTCCTCCGGTGCGCACTCGAAGAGCGAGTGCCGCTCGAGGAGCCCGAAGGTGCCGATGGCGGCCTCGATCGGGCGGAGCGAGCCCGGGAAGCGCTCCCGGTCGGAGACGAACTTGGCGAACGGCTGGAAGTGGGGGAAGACCGCGGCCCCCTCGGCGACCTGTCCGCGGAGCGACTCGTCCTGGCCGAGTCGGCGGCCCTCGGCGACGAGCGCCTCGGCCTCCGGCTTGTTCTCCCTCAGGACGCCCTTGTAGTACCGGCACCAGTAGACGCCGGCGCTCCGCTTCAGCGCCTCCGGGAGGTTCGAATCGATGAACTCCCGGACCCGGTCGGCGTTCTGGCGGAACGAGTCCCCGGAGCGGGCCCGGATCCGTCCGCGCATCGCGTGGGTGAGGCCGGCCTTCAGGTCCTCCTCGAGCGGGACCGGTCGACCCGCGAGCGTCGCGATCGCCGCGGTGCGAGCGGCGACGTCGAGGAGGGTCCGGTTCGAGCCGACCTCGCCGACGTCCGGGTTCTCGTCGGAGACCTTCTTCCGCCAGGTCTCGATCATCCGGACCCCGGCGTCGGTCAGGATCTCGGGCACGTAGGCCACGCCGTCCCCCGCCCTTCCGATGGCGACGATCCGTCGGTTGTCGGAGTGCCGCGGGTTGTACCCGACCAGGAGGCTCGTCAGGCGGTCGGAGAGGGGATCGTTGATGTTGTCGAGGTCGGAGAGGTTCGAGGTGCAGACCGCGACGAACGTCGCGGGGAAGGTCTCCCGGGACTTCGCCGGCGTCACGGTCCCCTCCTGGAGCGCCTGCAGGAGCACGTTCTGCGTGCCGAGGGGGAGCTTCCCGATCTCGTCGACGAGGAGGAGCCCGCGGTTGGCCTGCAAGAGCTTGCCCGGCTCCAGGACGAGGGGGCTCATCGGGTCCCCGATCTCCTCGAGCTTGCGGAGGTTGATGTTGCCCGTGAGGTGGTCGGGGAAGACCTCCGAGCTCCCCTGCAGCCGGGCGAAGCCGAAGCCCTCCCGGAGGCGCACGTACTCCGCGGGGACGTTCTTCGCGTCGACGGTCGCGGGGTTGAACTGACCGATCTCCCCCTTCGGCGCGAACCGCCGCCGGCAGATCGGGCAGGGGGGGAACTTCGCGTAGGTCGCGGCGTCGCAGACGCTGAGCGGGTGGTCCTGGACCGGGCACCCCGGCACGACCCAGGCCCCCTTCGGATACAGGTCCCAGAGGTCGCGGGCGAGGCTGGTCTTGCCGGCGCCCGAGGGCCCGAAGAAGAGGAGATGGGCCCCCGAGACGAGAGAGGTGACGACGTCCTCCGAGACGTTCAGCGGGAGGACCGTGTGGGGGAAGAGCTCGGCGAAGGCGTCCTCCCGGGATCGTCCGGTCCCGGAAGAGGCCGCGAGGAGCCCGAGGATCTCGGCCCGGAAGCGCTCCGAGGGGGCCTCCGGCCGGGCCCCGGCCTTCAGCAGCTGGTCGGCCGTTCCGCGGGTCCCGATCGCGGGTTCGGTGCGGGCCGGGCTCGACGAGTTCGGCACGCGGCGCGGACCGACGGTCGCCACAAATAGTTTGCCCGAAGTTCCGGCCCCTCCCAGGGATGGCTCCGCCGGCCGGCGGGTCCCGGCGACGTGCCGGCCTCCCCCGGCCGGGCGGCCGGACCGCGTCGTTCTCCTCGGCGCTCGTCGGAGGTCTTAAGTAACGGACTCGGGTGGGCGGCCGCGCGACCCATGGCCGACAAGGAGGCCCCGGCGAAGAAGGCGCCGCTGGCCCGGACCGTCAAGGACAAGTGGCGTTCCAAGCACTGGTTCAAGGTCCGCGCGCCGGGGGTCTTCCAGCACGCCGAGCTCGGGGAGACGATGGCCTCGGAGCCCGAGCAGGTGGTGGGCCGGACCCTCGAGATGAGCCTCCAGGAGATCGGGGGCGGCGCGGACATCGGGAAGGCCCACATCAAGCTCCGTTTCCGCGTCGAGCGGGTCTCCGGGGAGCACGTCGCCGAGACGACGTTCATCGGCCACGAGCTCACGAGCGACTTCGTCCGCCGTCTCGCCCGGCGCAAGCGCTCGAAGATCGACCTCTCGCTCGAGGTCACCACGAAGGACGGCGTGCAGATCGTGGTGAAGCCGGTGGCCGTCGGCGAGCAGCGGCTCCAGACCCACCTGCGCACGGAGCTCCGCCACCGCCTGGAGACGCTCCTGCGCGAGGAGGCGCAGCAGCGCACCGCCGCGGAGTTCGTCAAGGAGATGCTCGGCGGGGACCTCTCGAAGCTCCTCGCCCACGGGGTCCGGACCCTCTATCCCCTGAAGAAGATCGAGATCCGGTGCTCCGAGGTGCTGGGGACCATCTCGGACGAGCCAACCGCCGAGGAGACCCCCGGCGCCTCCGTCGAGGGCGGTCCCTCGCCGCCCGAGGCCCCCGCGATGGCCGAAGGCGAAGCGCCGGCCCCGTGAGCGTCCTCCGTCCCGGGCGTGGGCCCGTGACCGTGTTCCCTGTCGGGGTGGCTCAGCCTGGTAGAGCACGGGACTCATAGGGGACCGCCCGCCGGCGGTCCCGGAGAGATCCTGGGGCCGGGGGTTCAAATCCCCCCCCCGACACCTGTGAAAAACGGCTTGGGATTAAGTTGCTCCGCCAACGTAAGATCATCAAACAATGGTTGGAACTAGAATCCGGTCAACTTGCGCTACGAATTTCGACCAGTTGCGGCGATTCTTTGGGTCGGATGGCCGACCGAGCTCGCGCCGGCTCAACGAATCCACGTACAGTTGATTCTCTTCCAGCTTCTTTCTGACTTTCCGAAGCTTGTCGACGAGCGATGGACTCCGTGCGTCCAGAAGCGCGCGACGCACCTCGTCCGTATCGACGGCTTCTTCTGAGATAGCGAACAAATCCGAAAGATCGGAGTCGCGTCCGGATTGAAGTTTGAGGGCCCAGAGCGCCTCGGGTCGAGCGATTGGAATCTCGGAATTGGTCCGCGCGGCGAGGGTCTCGAGTCGGACCTTCCTCGGACGGGCGGAGATCCAAGCTTCCGATATGTCGACCTGGGCTTCACGATCGCGGACCGCACCCGCCAGGAGGTCCAGGGTCACGTCACCGCCCACGAATCTCTCGACCTGGCCCTCGTAGTTCTGTGGATTCGGCGTGGAATGTTTTTCGAGCTGGAACCCCCGCTCGCGAAGCCACGATCGAATGGCATTCGCGGAGGCGAACGGGATCACGACGTCCACATCGGTCGAGTACCTCGGCGGCCCATACGCGCACACCGCGTACCCTCCGATCACCACTCCGCCGAGATCCCACGGCCAGTCGTCGAGCAGTTGGACCGCCGCGCGTTCGCGACTATCTGGGTCCATCGAGGAGAAGGTCCTTGGCCCCTGCGTAGAGAGCAGGATGCCCATCGATGATGGCCTCGACCTCAGCGCGGGGAATCACGGGTTCCCCGTCGATCTCGATCGACTTCACTCGGGCCACTGGAACGAGATCGACACGGGACCCCACCCTCTTGCCCATGTGCGTGGCCACATTCCGGCTGGCCAGGTACTTTCGCCAATCCTCTGCCCGGTTGGCAGGGATGGCCAGTTCGAATACCCGGTAGAAAGGCGAGGGCGCAAGCCGGTACCTGCCACCGGTCCAGAGCTCGACGGCCGAACGGCCAGTCCAGGCCTTCCTAGTCGGTCCGTTGAGAACCGCATTCCGGACCCGACTCCACTCAGCAAGTCGGAGATCTGGGCGCTCCTCCGGCCCGAGGCAGCGGTACATTCCACGCCCCATCCGCTCGACGATTCCCCGTCGCTTCAGCTCGCTGAGAATCTTGGCCGCTCGGGGAGCGTTCGCCCTTCGGGCGAACTCCCGAGAAGTGAACGGCTTTGACCCGAAGAGGGAGGGAAGCGCGTCGCCGTAGGTCAGCGGCATGTTCCCACAATATCGGAATTAGTATTAAAAGACTTGTTTATTGGAAGAAGCCCCAATAATCCCCAATACCGAGAGCTCGCCGACCATGTGAGACGCAGATCGGGGCGGGCCCGGGTCGGGATTTGAACTTTCGTGCGGTTCACCCCCCCGACATCTGGACATCGATATTCTGACGTGAAACTGTCAGATTTCGTCGCGCCCTCCGCAGGGATTTGAACCTCCAAGCTCGTTCGCGGCCCACTCGCCCCCATGCGCTCGGCTCGCCCTCGCAGCCCTCTACGTCACGGCACCCCAAGTTCAGGGCAGCCGGATTTGCGATGGTCTTATGTATCTCGAGAGATTCATGTGTCTCTTATAAGAGACATGAAGTTCCGAGACGCCTTGAACCCGATGCTGGGTAGCACCACGAAGCTCGGCCTGTTGCGGGTGCTGTTCGCTTCGCCGAGTCGGAGCTGGACCGGCCGAGAACTTGCGAAGGCGGCGGGTGTGTCTTCGGCACAAACGGCCCGCGACCTTCGGGACCTGTCGGAGACTTCGCTGGTCACCCGGACGGTGGTTGGGAAGTCCTACTCGTGGCGGTTGAATTCGGCCCATGTGCTGAGACCGGTCCTCGCCGAGTTGTTCGCCAACGAAGCCAGTCTTCCCTCGCAACTCCTCCACGACCTATCTGAGGGCCTTCGACCGGCCAATCTCGAGAGAGCGCGGCTCTTTGGCTCGATCCCTCGCGGGGACGAACGGGCCGACAGCGACGTTGACCTCTACCTCGAGGTTCGAGATTCCAAGGACAGGTCGCGCGCAGAGGGGGCGATTGATCGCGTGCGATCTCGACTCTGGGATCGATTCGGGAATCCTGTTTCTGCCCTGATCTACACCAGGGCAGAAGCGAGGCACCCCCGAAATCCTTCGCTTCTCCGAACGATCGAGGAAGAGGGAGTCGACGCGCTCAAAGGTGATTAACCGTGGGGCGGACCGAAGTCGTACCGAAGGCGCGCTACGAAGTGTACTGGCAACGATCGAACGACTTTGCGAAACAGATGGACCGGGCTGCAACGGAACAGGCCTGGAACACTGTCGGGCTTCTCGGCGTCCACGCCGTGGTCTCCGCCTGCGACGCGCTAACCGTCCAGCGGGCCGGACAGCGCTGGAGCGGCCAAGACCATGCGGGCGTGATTGGCATGGTGGGATCGTTGCACCTTCCCGATTCCGATCGGATCGTCCGACAGATCTCGAGGGCATTGGAGGCAAAGAACCGAGTCGAGTATGAGTCTCGCGAGTTTACCGAGAGGGAGGCCGAAGATGTCCGCCAGAGTGCGACAAGAGTTCGCGCTTGGGTGAAGCCCCAGCTGCCGCCGTAGGTGATCCGTCTATCGCCGGGTGCTCGAGATTTGAACTTACTTGCGGTTCACCCCCCCCGACATCTGAATCTCCGTTTCCTGACGTGAAATCCCCGGATTTGGGGGGAGGCCCGTAGGGATTTGAACGTCGGAGGGCCCTTGCTGTGCCCTCGCCCGACTCCGTGGGCCATTCGGAGCACCTTCCTGGAATCGGTGATATAGCGTGTTACGGCGTGATCCGCTGGACCGCTCACGTCGCCGAAGGAGATGCGAAGGACAGATATATTATAATCTCATTGCTATGCGCGTGACGGAGTTCGACGCGACGGTGCGAAAAGTGGGGGACTCGATGGGCGTCCTCATCCCGGCAAGGGTGGTCAAGGAACTGCGCGCGAGACCCGGAACCAGGGTCCACATCGTCATCCCTCGGAAGGTAGATTGGTCGAAGATCCGGGGAAGATTCCACTCGAAGGCTCCAACCGACGAGCTGATCCTGGCGGCACGGACGGAGCGAGATTGAGCCTCTTTCTCGACTCCTACGCCATCGTCGAAATGGCGCGGGACAACTCTCGATACGACTTCGTCGAGGCCGAGGAGGTGGCCACCTCGACTCTGGACCTTCTCGAAGCCTACCACGTTCTGACGGAGGCCGGAGGAGAGGCCCTGGCGATGAGGATCCTCAAGGAACTCTCCACCATCGCAACCGACCTTCCGAAGGACCTCATCCCCGAGATTGCTCGGTTCCGCCTCGCGAAGAAGGGCGCCACCGGCCGCCGGTTCTCCTACGCCGATGCTGCGGGATACGTCTACGCCCTCGACCGGGGACACGAGTTCCTGACCGGTGCCCACGAGTTCGAGGGGCTCGCGCGCGTGCGGTTTGTTCGGTAGAATGCCGCCCCACGGTCGGATCCCGGTCAGATCGGGGTCTCCGGACCCCCTGCTCGAGGGAGCAACGGACGGTCTCGCCTCGAGGGGAACCTCCGTAGACAGGCAAGCGACCGGTCGCCTATCGAAGTCCCAGGGGCAGCTCGTCGCCTACGTCTATTGGTACACCAAGGTCCACCGAATGCCACCCTCGGAGAACGAGATCGCGGAGTTCCTTGGAGTTCGCGGCCCATCTGCACACGCCATGATCGTTCGGCTAGGATCGAGGGGTGTGCTGAGCCGCCGACCTGGAGAGCCCCGGACCATCATGGTCCTCCTCCCCCGCGATAAGATCCCTGACCTCGAGTGAGCTCTGGCCGGGCGTGTGACCGCCCGCGTTCCGGACTTGAACTTTCTTGCGGTTCACCCCCCCACACCAGGGCACCGATTCTCTGACGAGGAATCGCGTCAAGTCGACCGAGGTGCCTCGGGGACTTGAGCCACTCAACGGCCTGGCCGGTCGGCTGAGATCCGGCGGTCCGACAGGCCCGGGGACGAGCTTCTCCGGAACCTTGTGCGCGACACGAGGCTCAGTTTGGGAGCGTTCGGCGAACGGTTTCGATCAGCCGGTGCGCGTGCTTACCGAGTTCCTTGGCGTCGCCGAGGGTCACTTCCCGGTCTTGGTACTCGACCTCGTTCTTCCGGTCCAGGACTCGTTGGAGGTGCTGGCCGATTACCCGTCGCTCAGGCGAAGTGGCACTCGCCAGGAGGTTCAGGACCTCGTGATGATCCGCTCCTGACGATCGCTGACCGAGCTGCTGAACGAGAAACGCATCGGCCGCCGAGATGGAGGCATGAACGAAATTTACCGCCGCGACGTTGGCGTATCCTTCTTCCAATCCCCAGTCCGCGGCCCGGAGCAATTCCTCGGCACGGCGCAGGTAGACCCTTGCCCGGCTTCGCGGTACGTCGGAGCTGCGATACGGAGCCATGTGCTCAGGTCCGCAGGGGGATCCCTTCCCGCTCGATGGCCGCGAGAAGGGCGGGGTTCCAACCCCGCTCGACTTGAGCGCGCGTGAGGATCAGGTTCGAGAGCGGATTGCCGAATCGCTGAGTGATCTCGACGCTCGCGCGACCCAACGCTTCCGCGACCCGCTCCTTCTCCGCGTTCCCGCGAGTCTCGACGAAGAGGTCAATGTCGCTCTCCGGACGCTCTTGAGCACGCGCGATGGATCCGAACAGGATCGCACGCTCGATCGGTAGCGGGCGCAACGTGGCTTCCAGACGTTCCCGCAGTTGCTCGAGCAGGGCCGGTTCGGCTTCGAAGAGCCTCTGCAGCGGCTCGGCGAGAGCATGCTCGATCGAGAGACTCCACGAGTGGAGGCGACCAAGCGTCGAGACCCTCACCAGTCCTTGCGACCTTAGCGCCCACAGATGGAGGTTGACCTGAGAAGGAGAGGCTGAAACCTGACGAGCCAGCTCCCTCCCGCTGAAGCTGCCTCCGTGCGCCTTCGCGAGGATCCGGAGAAGGTCCACCCTAACCGGCGAGCCAAGGACCTCGGTCAGCGTGCCGTGGAAGCGCATGTTCGGATTACCGAACACATATCCGTTTGACCATACAAGAGCCTTTCGTCCCAGGTTGGGATTGGAACGTTCTTGCGGTTCACCCCCCCCCGACACAAACTTCAGCGCTTTGGGACGTGTAGTGGCGCCGCCCTCGGCGAGACCACCGCGCGTCGTCGATCGGGGTCCGGAGGCCGATCGAATTGAGAGGTGGGCCGACGACCGAACGACCGACCCTCCACGCCCGGGAGGGACGGCGAACGGCGGGCATTCTCGGGCGCCTACGGCAGGTTCAACCGTGGGGCCTCGTTCGGGGACTGAGACGATCGTATGGACCTCGAGCTCCGAGGAAAGTCCGCGATAGTCACCGGCGCCAGCCGCGGCATCGGACGCGAGATCGCCGTGCGTCTCGCGGGGGAGGGCGCCAACGTCGCGCTTTGCTCGCGGGACTCCGCGGCCCTGGAGGAGGTGCGGCGGGCCCTCGAGCCCTCCGGCGTCGTCGCGCTCGCGATTCCGATGGACGTGACGAAAGCCGCCGAGGTCCAACGAGGGATCCGGAAAGCCAAGAGGCGATTCGGCCGAGTCGACATTCTGATCAACAACGCCGGAGACCTCTCGGAGGGCGCTTGGGCGGCCAAGTCCGAGGATCTGGCCGATGCCGATTGGAACTTCTCCTTCGAGGTGAACCTCCTGGGGGCCGCGCGCTGCACGAGGGAGGTCGCCCCCTTGATGCGGGACCAAGGCGGCGGAGCCATCGTCAACGTGGCCTCGATATGGGGCCACGAGGCCCGGCCCCACCTGGTCGACTACTTCGCGACCAAGGCGGCCCTCGTCTCGTACTCGAGGTCCATGGCGTTGAGGCTGATCGCGGACAGGATCCGCGTCAATTGTGTCTGCCCGGGTCGGGTCGACACCGCCCTCTGGCAGAAGGCCGCACGGATCTTTACCGGGGGCGACAAGAAGAAGATCGGGCCTTGGCTCGAAGACCACGCGAGGCCCCTGCCGATCGGGCGGTTCGGTCGCCCCGAGGAGATCGCGAGCGTCGTCTGCTTCCTGGCGTCGGAGCGAGCGAGCTTTGCGGTCGGCGCCACGTGGGATGTCGACGGGGGCGAGACGATTCAATGCGTCTGACCGGAGCTCCCGTGGCCACGGCGCGGGCGTCCGAGGCGGGTTCGTGTCGCGCGACCGGGTCCTGAGCTGGCTGCTCGACCCGAGCCAACCGTCGATTCGCGACCGCACGCTGACGGGAGTCCTGGGACGACCTGGGTCGGGCCCGGAGGTCCGTGCCCCTCGGGCGAAGATCCCGGAGGAGCCGTGGGCGCGAGAGATTCTTTCGCGTCGGGACCCCGGGGGTGGTGGCTGAGCGAGCGCCACCCGCTCTACCCGCCGTTCCTCTCGACCGCCTGGAACTTGCTCGCGCTCGCCGACCTCGGAGCGACCCGCGAGACACCCGGGATCGCGGCCCCGTGCGAGTACTGGCTCACCAAGATCCCGGAAGGGCGCGATCAGGAACCGCTGTCCGGCTTCGACCCTCGGGCTCGGAGCTCCCGGGATCCCGACCGCGACGTGCTCCAGTTTCGGGCGAGCTTACCCCCGCGGAGATCACGCTCCCGAGGTCGGTCAGGCCACCGCTCGGTTAAGGCTCCCCGAGCCGGCGCGGGAGCCCGGTAGGGGCCCCGGGTCGGAGACCTACCGGACGGGGAGCCCGTGGCCGCACAGGAGGCACTTCATGGGGCTGGCCCCGTCCCCTTGGACGATTTTCGGACCCGGGCAGGCACACTGGCAGCTGGGGGCGGGCACGGGATCCTTCAGGCTCCCCGGAGCGCAGCGCTTGCACATGGCGGGGGAATCCGCCCTCCCATCTTTAAGATGCGAGGTCGGCCAGAGCCGGCCCTCGCCGATCTGCGGCCGTGCGTCCCCCGGGATCCCGGGTACGCGGACTCGCCGGCGCTCGGGCGTCCGGATCGCTAGAGCTCCGGCGGGCCGGTACCGCCCTCCCGGGGGCGGAACAGCGCGCACTGCAGCACCGGCTGCCGAGGATACCGCTCCGGCACGAGCGGACATCGGACGAAGACGCTCCGGGAGGTCCGAATGTACTGCGGCGGCGCGGCGCACCGATGGCACAGCGATTCCGGGAACGGGATCGGAAGCCCCCCAGGCGGGGGCGCCGGGCGACCTTCGCCCGCGGCCCGGGGGCGTCGCTCCGTGGCGGCCTCGGAACCTCGGTGGGGCTCCGGGAACGGCGGCGTCGCCGACTCGTCGGGGCCCGGCATGGCTCATCGGGAGGCGGGGCACCCTGATGGAGTGTGCCCACCTCCCGCGGATTCGGGCTCACGGCTGACGACCGGCGCCCGAGAGGATCTCGAGCGACCGTCGGACTCGCCGCGCGCCTCGGGAAAGGTACATCCCTCGTCGCGCGCTGGGCGGCGCGAGAGGCGCTCCGGTGGCGAAGGCCAGCCCCCAGACCTACGTGGTTCGAACGAAGTTCAACGCTCCGATCCCGTTCGTCCTTCGCTGGTGCACGGACTACTCCCCGACGGATGCCAAGCTCGAGCGCTCTCGATTCCGCCGCCGGATCCTGAAGCGTTCGCCGGGGCGCGTCGTCTTCGAGGACCTCGACCATACCCCCGAGGGCTGGGTCTGGAGCCGCTGGACGGTGACCATCCACCCTCCCGACCGGTGGCACGGGGAGGCCGTCGGAAACTACCGAGGTTGGCACGTCGACTATCGGCTGACCTCCTTGCCGAGGGACCGGACGCTGCTCACGCTCCGGGGTCGCCGGACCCCCATGGTGCTCGGCACGGAGAACCCGTCGAAGCGCTCCCTCGAGCGGGGCCTGGCCCACGACTGGGAGAACTTCCGCCGGGCGCTCGAGGCGGACTACGCGAGGAGTCGACGCCCCGCGCGGCGGCGGTCCCGGACAGCCTGACCTCGGATCACTTGCGGGCGGTCACGAAGACGCTCTCGCCGGAGAGCCGGATCCCGCCCGCCGTGGAAGCGCGGAGGAGGTTCGCTCGCGTCGCCGCGAGCACCTCCTCCTGGATCTTGGGCTCCTCCTCCGAGAGGGAGTGACCGATCGGGGTCCCTCCGAGCACCACGGCGAGGTACTCTTCCGGGTCCCGGAAGCGATACTGGTGCGCGACGCGCGTCTCCGACGCGCTGCGGAAGCCGGCCTCCCGAAGAAAGCGGACCATCTCGCCCTTCCCTCCGAGCTCGTAGGGGGTGGGGAGGTACCCCGTCTCGTCGGGTTCGGCATGCGCGAGCATCGGTCCGACGATGGCGTGGAGATACGGCACTCGGGCTCCCGTGCCCCAGATGCAGACCGACATCCGGCCGCCCGGCTTGAGGATCCGGAGGACCTCGCGGGCGGCCTTCTCCGGATTCGTGAAGATCTGGAACCCGTACGCGCTCACGGCGGCGTCGTAGGTGGCCGCCGGGATCCTCAGCCGCTCGCAGTCCATCACCCGGAAGCGGACGTTGTCGACCCCCTGGGCCCGGGCGGTGCTTCGGGCGAGGGAGACCATCTCCTTCGCGAGGTCCACGCCCAGCACTTCGCCCGTCTCGCCGACGGAGCCGGCGATCGAGATCGCGGGCTCTCCGGGGCCGCAGGCGAGGTCCAGGATGCGCTCTCCCCTCTCCGGCCGGAGGCGGCGGACCAGCTCGAGACGGGCGGGCTCGAGCCGCTCGGTGAAGCCCGAGTACGCCTTCGCGACCGAGTTCCAGGTGGACCGGGTGTACTTCCGATAGTACTCGTCCGTGTACTTCCACGGCATGATCGGCCGCGACGATCGGACGGTGTATAAGGGCGGGGCCGTGGCTCCGGAGCCGAACTCCGGGGGGCCGACCCGGCTCCCCCGCGCGGAGCCGACGGCGACCTCCATCCCGAGGGAACGCAGGCTCCGGGGCGTCGATCGATCCGTTCCGCCCCGCGGGGGCCGGGAGGGTAAGGTCCTTCATCTCCGGACTCCCTCGGGAGCCCCTGCCGGGGGCCCGAGCTAGCGGGCGAGCGTGGCCATGTCGCGAAAGGCAGCCTCCAAGGGCCCGGTCCACACGATGCCGGCCGATTTCCGGAAGGCGGTCGCTTCGGACCCCGTGGCGGACGGAGTCTGGAAGGACATCACCCCGCTCGCGCGCAACGAGTGGATCTGCTGGGTCACCTCGGCGAAGAAGGGAGAGACCCGGAGGCGGCGGATCGTCGTCGGCCTGGACAAGATGCGGAGCGGGATGCGCCGGCCCTGTTGCTGGGCCGGATGCCCTCACCGCTGAGCCCGGCGGTCGGTCCGTGGAGGCGAGTCGGGAGGCGCTCTCGGGGAGGCTGCGGTCGCCCCCGGCCGGGGGCGCTAGGAGATGGAGACGCTGACGAGCCCCGCCTTGCTCCCCGCCGGGCCAAAGGTCGCGTGGGAGGTCACCGGTCCGAACGACCGGACGACCGAGTAGACGGTCGCCGACATCCCGAGCGTGAGCATCAACGAGTAGGCGTCGCCGCGCGTCAGCGTCGCGGGGATCGGGAAGGAGAGAAGCTTCGAGAAGCTGACGTTGACGTTCGTCACGTTCCCGATCAGGTCGACCCCGTGATCGTACGCGAAGCCGCCCGAGCCGGGACTCGTCCAGGTCGCCCCGGTCGTCCGGTCGTAGAGGACGACCGTGCCATAGGCCTCGGCCCCGGCGAGGTACCCGGACGGATGCGCCGCCGGTACCGAGAGATTGACGATCCACGCGACCTTCCAGACCGCTCGGACCGTGACCGGGCCGGAGCGAGTCGAGGTGAAGTTCGACACGAAGATCCCCTCGGCGCTCGTCGACCGGTAGCCGGGGGGTCCGCCCCGGGGGCACAGGGAGCTGTTGACCCCTCCGACGACGGTGAGGTTGAACTCCAGTCGCCCCTGCTTCGAGAAGATCCGGGGCCCTCCGACGACGGCCGTTCGGCAGTGGTTATCCGGGGTAGGGCTGAACGACAGGCTCGCTCCGTGGAACGGCGCGGACCAGTGAAGGTAGGTCGCCGGTGCCGCGGCCCCGGCCGACCCTCCCAGCAGGATCAGGACGGCCGCGGCGGTGCCGAGCGTCCACGGACCCAGCGCGCGGAGGCGCCGTCCGTCGTTCGCGGAACGGCGCCGTACGGACGATTCGGAAGAGGATCTCGGCTCGGGCACGCTCGCCTCCGCGGGCTGGGCGTCCAGCGTCGGCCCGCTCTTTAAGCCGGCTCGCCGGGTGGCAGGCACGGTTCGCTCCGCGCGGTACCGGGAGGAGCGGGCCCCCTCGCGCCGTTCGGAGCCTTCGGAACGCCCGGGGGTTCGGAGTCCCCGGCGCCGTTCGAGCCCCTGGAGGCCCCTGCCGGAGCGGCCCACTCGAGCGAGGCGAGAGGCTCCGAACCGGGTCCCGAGGTTTCGAGCAGCCCTCGAGCGTTAAGGGCGGTCCCGCGCTGGGCCCCACGGAGCGAGCGGCATGGCGGCGACGGGAACCCGATCGGTCAGCCACCAGTACTTCGTCCGAGCATCGCCCGCCCGGGTCTTCGAGGCCATCACCGACCCCCGGATGTTGGTCACGTGGCTGGCGGATCGTGCCGAAGGCACCGACCGGAAGGGGGCGCGCTACTCGCTCGGCTGGGACGGCGGTCCGACCCACACGGGAACGATCCTCGACCTGGCACCGGGCAAGAGCGTCACCTTCGCGTGGAGCTGGCCGGGGGTGGATCTGCAGGGCACCGAGTTCAAGCTCTCCGTGGAGCCCAAGGACGACGGCGCCCTCCTGGTGGTGGAACATTCCGGCTTTCCGAAGGACGAGAAGTGGACCGATCTCTACGGGGGTGCCGAGTGGGGATGGACGTACTTCGCCCTGAACCTGAAATCCGTCCTCGAGAACGGCCACGACCTCCGATCCCGGCTCGACGGCTGAGCGACGACGGACGAACCCGGATCCCCGGGGCGGGTGGAACGCCGGGTCGCGACCGTGGGCGGGTCGCGAGCCGCTCCGATCCGATCCTCCCGACCTCGCGGGGATCTTCCCGCCGGTATCCCTCGTCAGTCGACCGAGTTGAGCCGGACCGCCTCGCGTACGATCGCGATCAACGCGCGATCGTCCACGGCGTCCCCCTCGAACACGTCGAGGGCGCGGACCGACTTGCTATCGAGCCGGGAGTTGAACAGCCCGGTCGGGTCGCGGATCTCCGCGCCCTGCGCGAACGTCAGCCGCACCGAATTCTTGAGGTCGTTCCCCACGCACACGATCCCGTCGTGGGACCACACGGGGTCCCCCTCCGGGTTGCTCGGCTTCTTCCACTTCAGCTCCTCGACGATCTCGGGATCCGCCCGGACGATCAACGCCCGGAGCCGAGCGAAGGTCTCCGCTCGCCAGTCCTGCGTCCGCCGCAGCCGGGCCTCGAACTGCTTCGGAGGGGTCCCGCTCGCTCCCGCGGGCTTCGATGCCTTGGACCTCATCCGGGAATCCGGCTCTCGGTCACGGCGTGTCAGGTCCTCGGTCGGAGCGGGTCCCGTGGGGTCTCGCTCTCGGTGGACCGTCACGCGGTCGCCCTCATCTAGATTCCTTCCAACGCCGCGGGGGCGGGGGCCGGTCGGACCGACCCCGGCGCACCCGGCGACGCCCTCGCGGTCGCCCCCACGGGCGGTGGCCGGACGGCGAGCGCGAAGGCGACTCCCACGACCGTGAGCAGGACCATGATCTCCATCGCCGGTCGGAACCCCGAAAGGAACCCCGCCGCGGAACCCTGGGCGTCGTCGACCGCGAGGACGCTGGTCCCCAGCGCGACCACGAAGGCTCCCCCGAACCGCATGAAGGAGTTGAGGGTCCCGGAGGCCTTCCCGATGTCCTCGCGGGCCACCGAGCCCAGCACCGCCATCGGGGCGGACGGCAGAACGAGCGAGACCCCGAGACCCGTGAGGAAGAGCGGGGCCAGCAGGAGGGAGTAACGGGTCGAGGGCTCGGCCAGCAGCGTGAACAGGCTGAAGCCGGCCAGCTCGAGGAGGAGCCCGCCCACCATGACCGGCCGGGCGCCGATACGGTCGACGAGCCGGCCCGAGTAGGGAGCGACGAGCAGCGGCACGGCGGTCCACGGGAGGAACCGCAGGCCCGCGTCCAGCGGAGAGTAGCCGAGGACGGTCTGGAAGTACTCCGTCACGAGGGTGGCGGTCGCGAAGATCGCTCCTTGGCTGAGGAACCCCACGGCGTTCGCGGACGTGAAGGTCCGGTTCCGGAACAGGTGGAGCGGCATCATCGGTTCCCGGGCCCTCGATTCCCAGAGGACGAAGGTCGCCAGCAGCCCGACCCCCGCCACCGCCGAGAACAGGACCTGCGCGCTCGCCCAGCCGACCACCGCGCCCTGGACGAGGGCCCAGAGCAGCCCGACCCCCGCCCCGGAGACGAGCCCCACCCCGAGCAGGTCCACGTGGGAGTCGGCCCCGCGGCTCTCGGGCACCTTCAGCAGGGTGAGGAGAACGGCCACGATCCCGATCGGGACGTTGATCCAGAAGATCCACTGCCAGCCGAGGCCCTCGGTGACCGCGCCTCCGACCACCGGACCGGCCGCGATACCCGCGCCTCCGATCGCCCCCCAGATCCCGATCATCGCCCCGCGGTGCTCCGGGGGGAAGGCGCTGCCCAGGAGGGCCAGGCTCAGCGGAGCGATGAACGCGGCCCCGAGGCCCTGGACCACCCGGGCCAGGATCAGGGTCTCGAGGGAGGGAGCCAGCGCGCCGGCGGCCGAGGCGGCCGTGAAGATCGCGAGGCCCGCGGCGTAGAGCCTCCTCCGGCCGAACTTGTCCCCCAGCGTGGAGGCCGGGAGGATGCCGGCCCCGAACGCCAGCAGGTAGGCGCTCAGGATCCACTGGAGGGAGGCGAGGTTCCCCCCGACGTCGGCGTGGATCGTGGGGAGCGCGGTGACGACGACCAACGCGTCGAGGATCACCACGAAGAAGCCGATTCCCGTCAGAAGGAGGGTCCAACGCCCGCGGCCGGTCGCAGGAGATGGCGCCGTGTCCTCGCGCTCCGCGGTCTGGTGTGACGTCATCCGCCCACTCGCCTCGGGACTAATCGCTATACTTTTAGCACTACATAACGATGACCGACAATCGCGACCACCCCCGAATGAGCTGTAGCGCGGTAACGCTTCGGGTGAGGAGCGCGTTACGAATTTATACTGATGTAAGTATACGCACATCCATGGCGCGCGCCGCGTCGGGGGCCGCCCCGGCTCCGAAGGTCCCCACCGAAGGGGTGGATCGGATGCTGAAGCCCGTGGGCAGCACCAGCTGCCCGGTGGGGGCGACCCTCGACCTCCTGTCGGGAAAGTGGACCTTCCGTATCCTTCGGGACCTCACCTCCCGCCCGCCCCCCACCTTCACCGACCTCCTCGCGCGTAATCCGGGGCTCACGCCCCGGGTGCTCGCCAGCCGGCTTTCCACCTTCCACCAGGAGGAGCTCGTCGAGAAGATCCTCGATCCCAAGGACCACCGGAAGTACCGCTACCGACTGACGTCCAAGGGCCGGGATGCCATCCCCGTCCTGACGGCGTTGGCCGCCTTCGGGATCAAGCACCTCGCCGAGAGGGTGTTCCCCGACGGGAAGCCCCGGACGATGGAAGAGGCGTATCCGGGGCGCTCCGGCGAGTTGCTCGGGGGACTCCTCGAGTACGCCTCGGCGGCACAGCCCGCGAATCCGCCGGTCGAGAGGCGGAGGGGACCGTCGTGACGGGTCCCGGCCCCGAGTTCCGTCAAGGGTTCCGCGTCGGCTGGGGCGACGTGGACGGGAACGCCCACATGGCCGGCTCGGCGATCCTCCACCGGGCCGCCGACACCCGCCTGCTCTTCTTCGCCGAGCGCGGATTCCCCGGGAAGCGCTTCGCGGAGGAGCGGGTGGGGCCCGTGATGACCCGCGACGAGCTGGTCTACCGGAAGGAGCTGCGCCTGCTGGAAGCGTTCACCGTCGACCTTCTCGCGGACGGGATCTCCGCCGACGGGGTCCGGTTCCGCATCGTGAACACCCTCCGCAACTCCTCGGAGGACGTGACCGCGGTCGTCACCTCGGAGGGTGTCTGGTTCGACCTGGAGCATCGCAAGCCGCGCGTCCCGCCCCCCGAGCTGGACAAAATCGCGCGCGCGATGCCCCGGACCGCGAGTTTCTCCGAGATCCCCGGCCGGTCCCGCTAGTCCGGCCGACCGTCTCGGATTCGGGGCGAGTCGCCGGGCTCCCCACGGTCGGCACGCGACGGTCCGTGGCGCGCGGAGGCCCGGACCCCGGGGAGCCGACTCGAGAGGTCCGTTCGGCTCCCCGCCGTCGACCCGCCTAGTGGATCACGATCTCAGTGAGTCGGGATTCGTTCCCGGGCAGTCCGAAATTCAGCTGCGCGGTGGCCGCGTTGGAAGCGCCCCCGGCCGCGGCGAAGGCTTCGACTTCGGCCGTGACGATGACGGCCCAATAATAGCCGTGCCCCCGGCTGAGTACCACCGGAATCGGCATCGTCATCCGCGCGTCCCAGCTGGAACTCACGATCCGGTCCCCCGTGGTGATCTGGCCCTGCGCGGAGTAGACGGGTCCCGAGCTGGCGGAGCAGGTGCCGGTCGTGTTGTCGCAGAGATCCAGGTCGATCGTGAACGAGAAGAGGGCATACGCATCCGTGGACCCCGAACCCGGATTCCCGCTCGAGTGCACCGTGAGGGTCGCGTTGTAGTGGAATTTCCAATTGAGCCGGAGCACGTGCAGACCCCACGAGGTCAGGTTAACGACCGGACCTTCGATGCCGACGTCGGTGTAGACCGCCGGATCGAGGTCGGCATTGCACGTGCCCTCCCGAGCGGTCGTGTTGAGCTCCGCGGCGAGCCTGCCGGTGGACGTGTTGAAGAAGGGCGCGATCGGCGCGCCCGCCGTGACTCCACAGTGGCTCCCCGTATACGAGCTCGTGTAGTTGAACTCGGTCGCGCCGAGAAACGGAGGGCGCCACACGTACAAGGGGGTCTTGGCGGCCGCGCCGCTCGGTACGAGCACGAGCGAGCAGACGGCGAGCGCACCGACCACGGAGATCGCCGCGCGTCCTCTCGTCAGATAGCGACTGAACCGCCCGGCGCGTTCCATGGCTCCGACCCCGCGTGCGATAGCGCCGACCGTTTTCAGCTCTTCTCGAGCGTCGGACCAATTGCTGCGTCGTTTCCGGCCGTGTCATCGCGGGTCGGCCGGGTCCCGGCTATTGCGGGCACCCCGAATGCGTCCCGAACCGCGCGACCGGATCGATCCCACCGGCGAACGCTGGGGGCGAACGCCGCGCCATGGGGGCCGGGTCCCCCCGGCCTCGGGCATATGAGCGTCGACGCATCGGGCCCCACGCGCTCCATGGGTCTCAAGCGCTCGCGGGAACGGAAGAAGCAACGCGAGACCGCGGAGAAGCTGAAGCGACACTTCCTCCCCGTCCAGGCGAGCGTGCCCGTGACGTGCGACCAGTGCGGGCGGAAGTTCTCGGTGACGATCCCCGCGGTTCCCAAGCAAGGGGGCGCGATCCACGTCGTGCGACCGTGCGAGTGCGGCCGCGAAATCGCGGTCCTGCTCTCCGGAAGGTCCGGATCCGCGTGAGCCCCCTCGGGAACGGCAGCCCCGACGGCGCGCGATCGGATTCCCCGCCGGGTACGGCGTGGGCCTCGCGGCCCCGCGCGGCGCCTTCGAGCCACCGCTCGTAAGTTCCCTCCTCCTCGACCGAGAGGAGCCCCCGTTCCTCGCGGGCCGCCGGGGAGCGGACGAACAGCGTGTCGTTCGTCCGCGGGGCCGGTGGGAGTCCGGTGGGTAGCATCCCACCCCCCTGCTCGCAGCGGACCGAGAGGATGCGGTCATGGCTACGACCCGCAGCTCCGGTCGGCTCCGACCGCAAGCGCGAGGACCCTCGAAGCGGGCGTAGGACGCCCGGGCACAGACCCTGAGCTTCCCGGCCGCCGACGCCCGACGCTCCGGTGGATCCAACCGGGAAAAACCCGAAGAATCAACGAGGCGCCGACGGGAGAAGGGTTCCGGGGCGGCGCTAGACTTAGAACGCTCAGAGCACGGTGATCGATTCGAGAACCGCGGGGCCCAGTGGCCCGCCGACCGCCACGTCGGAGCGGGCACCACACCCGTACCCCCCCGCTTGGGTCTCCGCTTGCACGTACTCGGTCACGCGATAGAAGTTCCCGTGGGTGAGCGTCACGGGGAATGAGAGGGCATAGCTGTGGTCGATCTTCGAAGTCACAACGGGCGTTTGCGCCAGCGTCAGCTCGTCATGGTAGATGGCCAGCCGGCCCTGGCCCACGGCGGCGCGCGGCGTTGTCGACAGATCGACGACATTGCCGTCGAGCGCAAGGGAAACCTCCGAGTAGCCCGTGCCGGGGTAGCAGCTGGCATCGTAGAGGGAGGCTTGCCACGACAACTTCCACACCACTTTGACCGACGGGCCGCTGACGGCGGCGCAGCTTGCGGTACACTTGAAGGTGAGATTCGTCACCCCGGACCAGACCTGGAAGATCGGATTGCCGTTGGTCTTCCCAGACGCCGAGGAGGAATTCTGAACCGCGTGTCCCGACGCGAGGTTGAACGCGTGCACGCCATGGAGGGTGTTGGCTCCCGGGCTCATGACGACGTGGCTTCCGAGGTACGGGCTCCCGCCGCTGCTCGCGTACGATGGTGTGTAGGTGAAAAGGACGGGGCCGGTGGCCGGGCTCGCACCGCTCGCGAACCCCGAAACTACGATAGCGACGAAGGCGGCCCCCAACGCGATCGCCGAAAGCCGGGCGCTCATGACGTCGGCTAGGCCGGGGTCTAGTTAACGGACACGAGCGGCGGGGTCTCGCTGGTGCCCGTGCGCGACGGCTCCGGCGCGAACTCCGAGTCCCGGACGGAGGGGAATGGCCGGGCGAGAGGGACACCTCGCTCTCGGACACGCCGAGCACGAGGCCCGCTCCACAGGGGGCGGCGGGCGCAGAGCCAGTTACACCCGGCGCGCGTAAAACGCCCACATTCACGGCACTGTCCGATGCAACCGGAGCATGGTGGAGGGGCGCCCGCGGTATCGCAGGCAAGAGGACGAGCGGCAGAAATAGAGCCGAGGGGTACGGCGCCCGATGCCCACAGCCTTCCCGAAATTCTTCGGCCCGATACTGATTGTTCGCGACCTCGAAGCGTCGGTCGCGTTCTATCGCGACGTCATTCGCCTCCAGGGTGAGCCCGCCGGTCCGTACGCGGAATTCTCCTCGGGCCCCTCGACGCTCGTATTGCTGGACGAGGCGTTCTGGAAATCCGCCGGGGGTCTCGCCGCACCGGCACCGCGGTCCTCAAAACGCGAGGGTGTGGTTCTTGCCATCCAAGTGGAGGACGCGGATCACGAGCACGACCGGATCAAGTCGATCGGGGTGGTTATCGCTTCGCCGCCCACGGATCGCCCGATGATGGGGCTGCGGAACTTCCAGCTTCACGATCCCGATGGGAACCTTGTCGAAATCACGTCTTCCTTGAGGCGGTCCCCGCCTCCTGCCAAGCCCCGCACCATAACCAGTCAGGTTTCTGAACGGTAAGCCGTCCCCAGGCACCGGTGCGATTTTGACGGGGTGCGGGCATCCGTCGAGTCAGCGGTTAATCTCCAGGAGCAGCACCCAAGCGTCATTGATGGTGACCAGAAACGAGAGTAGGAAAGCGGAGACCAGGACATCGGGCCCGTCGGTCCAGCCGCGGAAAATGAGCATCGCTGCCGCGACGTACAGGACGGCGATGACGGCGGCCAGTAGCTGACCCCACACGGCTCCCGTTCGGTAGGGCTTCTCGCTGCGCAGCCGGATCCGGTTGGCGAGAGCTAGCGAGGCCGCGCCCCCGCCGACCACCGTGACGAGCAGCGCCACCCCGAGAACGGCGCTCGAGATGTTGGGAACGAGCATGAGCGACGAGACGAACAGGACCTGCACCAACAGCACGAGCGCCCGGAGCGCGAGATCGGGAAGGGTGGGGATCGCGATGATCCTCGGCATGTTGATCGAGATGCCGACGAACAGGAGCCCGGTGAGCGCGGCGGAGGCCCCGAGCTGCGCGGCGAAGAACATCTCCCACGCCGACATCACCTGACCTGGCGAGACGCAGGCCGCTCGACAGAAGATTCTATCGAGCAATCCTCGGAGCCGGTCCGCTGACGGGTGGAGGATAGTCCCGGGAGGACTTTGAGGAGAGCGCAGGGGAGGTGAGGATGCGGTGCAGCGGTACTCGGCCGGTCAGGGAGCCGGCGCTCGAGAGCGACGCGGCCGCGACCACGGGTCTTTTGGCTAGCTCTACCGCGAACCCGGACCGGTCGACCGCCGACGCAGTAGAATGATCGCGACCCCGACGACCGTGGCGACCGCGGTCACTGACGCAACCTCCACCAGCGTCCAGTCGGGTCCCGGCGCCGACTCTGGGCTTAGCTTCTCCGCCGACGGAGTCGCGTTCAGAGCGATCGCCAACTCGGTCGTGTTGCCCGGGGTCGTGGTGACGTTTCGCGACCAGGTAACATAACCGAGGTCGGAAACGCTGACGAAGTAGGTACCGGGGAGGACCGAGTCGTTGAAGGTGCCGGAATCGACCGCAACCGAGCTTCCCCCGATCGATACGATGGCAGCTGAGGGTCGAACGCTGCCCGCGAGGAACGAGAGTCGATAGTTGAAGCCGACCTGGACAGGGCCTGGAGGTCCGTCCACCGAGACATTTCCCGTCGCACTCCAGGGGACGAATGCGTAGGGCGCACCAACGGTGAAGGCGTACGATCCGTTACCTGCACTGACGTTGAGAGTGGGGCCGACCCCACGAGCCGTTTGGTTGTCCATAGTGACCCACCAGGACGTCCCGGAAGTGAGTCCGGTCTCATCGAAGGGCACTACGAACAGGAAGGGTGACCAGCCCAGGCGAACCACGCCAGGACCGAGAACCCGGACCGGCTCGACCGTGAAATTGCAGGTGAATCCCGTGACATTCTCGACGCGCAGCGTGTAGCTTCCATTGAGGGCGAGGATGACGAGATGGCTTAGATTGGAACTCAGAATCTCACCTGCCCAGTCGATGGACCAGTTCGCTCCGGGCGGGAGGCCGGCCTCCTCGATCTCAATCGGGTAGAACGCGTTCATCGAGATCGTGGTGACCTCACCCGCGGTCAACGTCACGTTCCGACTTGCCAGAACGGACCCGTTGGAGACCAGCTGGAGCGCGACCCGACCAGGGGCGAGCTCCACCACGGCCTCACCCCCTGAATAGTTGAGGGGAGAGCCATCCACCGTCAGCACGCCGGACGTCGGCACGCCGACGACCGTCACCGTGGATTCGTTCGAGGTGGAGTACAGTCGGCCGAGCTTGCCCGACCCGGCCCCGACTTGGTCCGCGGGGCTGGCGTTGGCGGCCGACACGACGGTGGACGCGTTTTGGAATCGATTGGAGGACTCTGCGCCGAAGTTCCAGGCGTTGGGCACCACCTGAAGATTGTGTCCATTGAACTCGTCCAGCGACAGCTGGATGGTCGAACCCAGGTTGGTCTGGGTGTACCCGTGGTACGGACCGCCCAGAACGAACTCGGCGTCATAGAAGAGCCCGGTCGGAGTGTACCCCGACCCATTGACCACGAAATCGCGGTCGGCGAGGCCAGAGAGGCTGGGGAAGGAGATGTTGTCCTCGGAGATCCATCCACGGCCGAGGTTGTAGGCGATGGCAAGCCCCGGCACTCCATCGACGTCCTGAGAGACGGCCCTCAGCTGCATGAGGGCCGGAAACGACAGGGCGGCACAGTTGCCGGGGTACGACGACGAACAGGGCGGCGTGTACTGATATTGGTCCGCCTCGGCGGTGTTGATGGCGCCCCGACCCGAGATGGGAGATGGATTGTCCGTAGACGTCGAAGTAAGGTTGAACACCTCGTTCTGCAGGGTGAGGACGTCGGTCGAGGCGTTGACCCAGGGGGCGAACCGAACCCAATAGACGTAGGGGTGGCCCGTCGGTCCGAGGGAGAGGACGAGGTTCAGTTGGATCCCGAGCAGCTTTCCGGCGCCGCCCGAGCTCGCGACGGCGACGGAACCGATCGAAGCAGTTCCTACGAACTCGGGGGTCGAATAGTTGTACGCTACTCCGGAAGCGGTGAGCCCATAGTCGGCGACACCGATAGCGGCCGGCTCATCCGACTCGAACAGGTACGGATTCACTACCGCGGGCATTGGACTGTCTGGTCGGCCAGCGCTTCCCGAGCCTACCTCGTGGGCCGGACCCGCGACCCACTCGACCGGCTGCGAGATCGGGGCGGTCTCGCCGGCTAGGCCCGGGGGCCTGGGCAATTGGACCGGGGCCGACCCGGCGATTGGGAGTCCAAGCAGGAAGGCAGTAGCGAAGATCCCCCAGGCCATCCACCGGGCCTCCACGTGGGTGATTCCGGGGCTCCAATGCATGCGCCAACCCCGAGGAACGGCGCGAGGACCCTCGCCAATACATATAGTCCTGAGAAATTTTTGACCGGTCGGAGAGAACGCACCCGGTTCGGGGTGCGAGCAACGGCCCCGCCCCGGCAGAGTCCAAAGCGACGGAAGAAGGAGATTTGATTCGCCACGACCGAACCCACGTAGGGTCCGGCGCGCGTGCTGTTGACCATCCCGGCCGGAGACGACTTCCGTCTCTTGATTGGGCGAGGAAGGAGAGTCGAGGATCAGTAGAAGCAGATCCCCTCGTCATCCGCGCCGCTCACGTAGGCGAACGTGGCAGGCGCCGAAGGGGGACCCGCGGAGATCACCCACGCCAGGTTAGAGGAGTGCACCCCGGACTGGTCCTCGAACTCATCGCCGGTGGCGCCGGCGAGGACCACGAGGCCCAGGGTAGGGGCCTCCGAGAATCTCGTTCCCAGCTCGAGCTCCGCCCGCTGGACGGCGCCGAACGTCCCCGGGGCGAGCGTGGCGCTCCCCGCGGTCGGCGGTCCTCCGAAATCGAGCTGCGGCGGGCTGACGTAGAAGCTTCGCCGGATTCCGGTCACGCTGTAGGAGGGACCCGTGTAGAACGTCGGCGTGCCTCCCCAACCGCCGGGCAGGGTGTACGATTGCGTCTCCGAGTGCCGGGAGGTGTCGAAGTAGGTCTCCCGGAAGGTGATCGTGCCGTTCAGGGAGATCTCCGTGGATAGCGAGAAGTTCACGGTCGACGTCGTCGGGCTCCACGAGCTCGCCAGCCGATGCTGGGCCAACAGGGTCCTTCGCCCGGTCGATAGGTTGTACTCCCAGAAAGCGAGGGTGTGGAAGATCGCGGGGGAACCCCCCGCATCGAGGCCGTACCCGAGGATCGCCTGGGTCCAGAAGATGGTGCGGGAGTCCCCTGCGACCACGACGTAGGAGTTCTGCTCGATCGCGATGCAGGTCGGCCAGGAGATGACGAGGGAGAGGTTGCACGGCGTGGAGAGGTTGCTCGTCGGGAGTCCGGTGAAGTTCAGGTGATTCAAGAGTCCCATCGTGGGCTCGACGACGACCGTCGCGCGGTGGTGGACCGCCGGGAACGGGTAGATCTGCGCGGTGATCGAGAGACTGTAGGTCCCGGGCGTCGTGAACTCGGACAGGAGCGACCGGGACTGCACGCCTCCGTCCTCCCCGGAGGTCATCACGTCCAGGGTCGCCGATTGGCCCGGCCGTACCGCGGACGGCGTGAAGAGGAGGAATCCGACCGGGGTCAGCGAGGGGCTGGAGCTGGCGCTCAGGGAAACGCACCCGGAGCCGCAGGTTCCCCCGCCGGTCTGGGCCACCGTCACCGTGAAGGAGCCGGATCCGGAGGCGGGGATCACGATCCGGGACGGAGTGACGGCGAGAGTGAGCTTCGGATGTCCCACGTGGACGAGGACTCCCCACGACGCCGAGGGCATGACGCCGTTCGGCGGCGGGGCCCGCTCTCGGACCCACCAGCCCCCGACCCGGGAACCGCAGTAGTTGCTGGTGTGCACGGCCATCGCGAGGTAACCGGAGCGGTTGAACGTCCCCCCGGAAGGAGTGTAGATCGTGCTGTAGTTCATCGCCACCTGGCTCGCGTTCACGGTCAGCACGAAGGGGGTGTACACGGTGCCGAACGAGTGCCGGGTCGTCCCGCCCGGTCCGGTCTTGGCGTCGAAGCTCGAACCGTATCCGAAGGTGTTGCAGCTGGCCATGGAATAGTCGTCCCACTCGAGGGCGAAGTTCCCGGTGGGTACGTAGGAGGTGGGAGAGGAGCTGACCACGAACGGGGCCTGCCAGTTGGGAGTCACGGTCTGGACCCAGTCGACGTCGATGTCGATCGTGAGGTTCCCGTTGACCGGGAAGTCCGATCCGATGAACACGACCCCGCATCCGTTGACCCCGTTGGCCTCCCAGCCGTTCGCCCCGTTGAACGGGTAGTTGCAGTAGCCGGTGTGCGTCGGGGGGCTCGAATACCAGCCCGGCGGTGGGGTGCTGTCGTCCACGCGCGGTGCCTGGCCCGGGTCGACGTTCTGGAAGTCCTGATAGAACGGGAACACGGCCGCGCCGTCGTCGAACTCACCGTACCCTGTGGACCCGGGCGAGTAGGGATTCCCCGAAGCGCTGAGCTGGGGGGCCTCCCCGGTGCTCACGTTGTTCAACAGGAAATCTCCCGGGCGTCCGAAGCCCAGGTAGAGGGTGACCGATGAGGTGGCGGGAATCCCTCCGCTGAGGTTGAGCCAATAGGTCGTTGCGTTGGAACTGTTGGAATCGCCGGACTCCAACCAGCTGGGCACGATCGAGCCGTTCGACCCGAAGAATTCGACGTTCGAGAGATTACCGGCCTCCAGCGGGGCGTAGGCGCTGCTATTGACCGACAGCTGGAGGTCGAAGGGAGCGGGGGTCGCGACGGACTGATTGTTGGTGATGTTGATCGGCACGTAGTCGACGACATCGACCGGAGAGATGACCGCCGGCGCGAGGGCCGGCGGCACCGCCAGCGACGGGGCGACGCGGTCGGGCGAGAGCGGCTGGGCCGCCGCCACCGCGGAGAGCGGAGGAACGCCCATCAGCACGACCGCGAGGCCGGCGAGGACGAGCAGTCGGACGCTCACGCCGCCCATGCCTCAGGCAGGGGCTGAGACGTATTACTCCGCGCACTGTCGCGCCATCGTGTCCGTCCTCCCGGCGTAAACGACCGCCGGAGCGGTCCCGAGACGATGCGCGGTGGGTGACCGATCGGGCGACCCCGGGCCGACGCCCTATCGGTCGAAGAAACTGTCCCCGGTCTTGCCGAGGGTACCCGGGTGGGTCGGTCCCGAAACCCGGTCGTTGAAGAAGGCGGCGATCTTTCCGGTCTGGCCGTCGATCGTGGCTTGGCAGTCGCTGATCCGGAACCCTTTCCTCAGGTTCGCGATCGGGAGGTATCCGCTGGCGGTGGTCGCCGGCACCAGCGAGACGACCCACTCCGCCGAGCTCCCGTTGCGCAAGGGCTTGGAGCTCGAGTGGACCGTCGCGGTGAAGCTCCTGGACGTCGTGAGATCCACGAAGGTGAACGTGTAGTTCTGCGTGGTGGCGTTGAATCCGACCGACGCGTAGTAGCTGTGTCCGATCGCGACCGGGATGGGAATCGCTACGGGTGCGGAGGGAAGCAGGTCGTACCACGCGGTGTTCGTTTGAGTCCCGTTCGTGCACAGCAAGGTCGTCCCTACGACCTCGGAGGTCGAGTCGCGCCAGCCATCAATCCCCACCAGGATGTCGGCCGCGGAGACGCCGTATCCGCAATGCCGCGTGATGCGAGGGATCGAGTATTCCTCGCTGACGGCGGTCACCCCGCGCGCCGTGGGCACCACATAACCCCCCCAGAGCGGGGACCTGACGTCACTCGTCTGGGTGTAGTAGTAGAGGACGGCGGAGATCGATCCGTCGGGGCTCGATTGGGTCGAGGAGACGCTGAACGTCTGCGAGCCCGCTCCGAAGCGGCCGCTCGCGAACAGCAGGGAGTCCCCCTTCCCGAGGCTCCGCGATGCGATCGTCTGAAGCGGCGATGCGACGCGAGGCGAGTAATCGCCCGAAGCGGCCACGGCGAGGAGGACGAACGCGCGGGACTGGAGGGTGATCGATCCCGTCAGGGAGCTGGAGTTGGTGGAGACGTAGGTTTGGAACCCGGTCGGGAGCGCCGAGACGACCACACCTCCGAGTTCCGGTGTCCCGTTGGCGGGAGCCGTCAAGCTGGCCGACGAGGGGTAGGCCACGTACTTCCAGGCGCGGGTGGCGGAGGTCGTCTCGGAGCCGATCTCGACGATCTGCGAGGCGCCGCGCCACTTGGCGTAGCTGGAATTCGCGAGAGGCCAGGTCAAGTTGGCCGAAAGGCTGGCTGACGTAATGTTGGCCCCGTTGGTGACTCCGGCGTAGATGTAGTCACACTCGGGAGCGGGAAGCGTCACGACCGAGCTCGAGGTCAGGTTCGCGGGACCGACGTCGAAGGGGCCTCCGTGACACGCCGGATTTCCCCAGAGGGTGGAGGCCGAGACTCCCGGAAGAACGAACGGGGCGAGGGCCCCACCGGCCGGTACGGCCGTGCCGGAAACGGATCCGGGCAGCAATACCGTCAGGAGCAGAAGGCCGACCGCCGCAATACTCACCATCGAGGCGCCGCCGAACAACCTCACGGATACCCACCTCTCGAGTCGCCGGCTCTGCTCGCGCTCGGCAGCTGCGAGCCGTGCGGACGTATAACGGATTGGCTTGGTACGTCTTCTCCCGTCCTTGCGAGGTACGACGCTCGAAGACCGGGACAGTACGCTCGGCGCCGAGAGCGACCCCGAGCCTCGGACGTAGGGACCCGTGGCTAAGCGCCGGACACCCTGCGGCGCCGCTTCGGTGCGGTCCGCGGCGGAGGAGATCTCGGGAGAGGGCCCGGGGACCTCCGAGCTTCGGCTCGCGGGCGGTTGAGCGAGACGCAGGCGATCGGTGCGAGCCTGGCCGAGTCTCTACGGGGTGGTGCCGGAGTCGTGGAGGCGAGGTAATTACAGGGCAAGACTCGGCGCTCGCGTATCCGATGAGCCCCCCTAGAACTCCGCGACGCGTCGTGGCGCAGATATTCCTCTCGATGGATGGGGTGATGCAGGCTCCCGGCGGACCGGACGAGGATCGGGACGGCGGCTTTTCCCACGGAGGCTGGGCGATGAACTACGGGGACGAGACGTCGGACCAGTCCGTGCTCGACTTCTACTCGCTGCCCCACGAACTGGTCCTGGGGCGCCGAACGTACGAGATTTTTGCCGACTACTGGCCCCGTCATGGCGACAACCCGATCGGCGCGATCATCAACCGCGACGTGAAGCATGTCGCGTCCCGAACCCTCGAGCAGCTCCGCTGGGAGAACGCGAGACTCCTGCAAGGGGACGCCGCGGGGGCCGTCCGCCGCTTGAAGGACGAGGCCGGGCCGAACCTCCACGTCATCGGGAGCTCCAACCTGTTACAGAGCCTGCTCCGAGCGGACCTGGTCGATGACCTCTATCTCATCACCTCCCCCGTCGTTCTGGGCTCGGGGAAGCGGCTGTTCGGCGAGGGCGCCGTTCCGACCGCGTGGTCGCTTTCGTGGAGCCGGACGACCCCTACGGGCGTCCGGTTGGACTACTACGCCCGGGCCGGCGAGATCACGCGGGGAAGCCCCCCGGAGTAGCCCTAGCCCAGCTCGATCGGGGGTCGGTTCGCCTCCGAAGACTGCCGACGGCCGGGGGCTCCCCGGGGAGACGCTCCCGTCGCGCCACCCGTGCTCGAACTCCGCTGCATCGCCGGAGCGTGAACGTGGTCGCTTCCGGGGTCGCTCAGATATATAGACGGACCGGATCGGAGGGCGCCCAGGACCCCGGGCGGGGCCCGGGCAGGAGTTGGACTGCACCATGAGCAACCGAAGGAGCCTCCCGAAGCCGATGGCCCGCCCGATTCGACTCACGGTGGTGGGGTCGACAGCGTTCGCGTTTCTCGCCGCGAGCCTCATGCTACTCTCGCCGGCGAGCGCGTCGGTGACGAGCGGGGTCGTCATCATCGCGCCGTACACGCACGTCGGGGCGTCGATCCAGGTCTCGAGCGGGTTCGCCGGCTGCGGGAAGTTCACCGTCCAGAAGCAGCCGAAGTGGGCGCCGAAGACCGGGACCTTCCGAACGTCCGCGACGTCGAACGCCTCCGGGTGCCAGTCGCCGGGCCTCGGGACCGAAGCGCAGTGGTACACGTACCTCGACCTTTCGATACCGGTCACCATCACGGCCAACCGGTCGTACACCGTCAACGAGACCTGGGCCCTGAACATGCTCGATTCGTGGGCCGTGACCCCCTACACGCACTGCAAGCTGAACTACGCGGCGGCGCTCTCCGAATGCCTGGCCACGGCCTCGGTGGAGCTCTACACGTACACGATCTTCGAGGACCTCACCAACTACACGATCACGTTCTCGTTCGTCTCGGCGATCGCCGACTATGCGACGGTCGAGAACTACAGCCAGCTCAGCTGCGTGTCGACGCCCTGCACCCCGATCGGCGGGAACTACAGCTTTGGATCGGGCACGGGGCTCAGCGGCTCGAACACCTACGTCACGAGCATCTACAACAACTTCACGACGCCGGTCCTGAACGCGAGCCACGCGTACGAGGTCTACGTGACGTTCCTCGTGGAGACCGACTCGGAGGTGGAGCTCGACAACGCCAAGGCGAAGGGAACCCCCTCGGCGGAGGCCAAGTTCAACATGGGCAGCCTCGGGAACGGAGCCCTACTCCGCGGGATAAAGATCGCATAGCGCCGATCCCTCCGTGGGGTCCAGCCTTCCCGCTGGACCCCCCCCCAACCGCTTCCCACGGCTCCGGCCGGTTCGAAGCCTACCGAATCCCGCAGCGGACCGCGCAGCGCACTTCCCCGATGCGCGCCCCCTCTCGGCCGAAGGGACCCGGCGAGGAGCCGGCCGGATGCGCCCTCGACCGCCACCCGGGTTCGCGACTTGCGCCGCGTGATCCCGGCGGACTGCCACTGCCCCGACGAAGGGAAGCCTCCGGCCTTCCATAGGCTCATTTGACCGAGGAGCCTGAAGGATGCCGCGGGCGAGGTAGGCTCGATCGGATGTTGAGGATCGGTCGTCGCATCGCGCTGCTCGCGATTCCGGCGCTGCTTCTTCTATCGGCCGGACTGGCGAACCCCGCCGCTGCGGCGTCCGCCGCCACGCCGAGCGTGACCCCGCCGGGGGCGGTCTGCGGCTCGAACTGCTCCATGGGCGTGGTCGATTACGGCGTCGCTCCCAATGGGACCGCCTATCAATACGCGGCGGCGTCGTTCGAGGGTTTTGCGAAGATCACGAAGTTGACGATGGCCAAGCTCTCGAACCGAGCCTCCTGCCCGCCGAAAGTCGACCCGTACGCGACCACCTGCATGAGCCTGCAGGAGAACCTCGGGGCCTTCGGGCTCATGGACGAGAACAACAACGGCTCGTACTGGCCCCAGAACATCGTGAACGTCGGCTTTGACGGGAAGGTCTGCTCGCTGCCATGCGTCCGGGGAACCTACAGCGTGAGCTTCGGGGACAATCTCCGGAACGAGTCCAGCAAGGCTCGCGACCTAGACCCGGGCTCGATGGCGGTGAACCAGAGCGGCGCGTGCCGGCAGGCCGCGTTCGCGAGCCTCGGGTCGAAAGGAGGCCTGTTCTACTACTGCGTCGGACCGGTCATCTACAACCTGACCCTGCCCATCTCCCTGTGGGCGGTGATGACCGTCGGGCCGAACATGAACTCGTACTACACGTGCGCTCGGGCCCACGATTCCTGCCTCGCGTTCTACGGCGCGGTGAAGGAAGGGTCGACCGTTCGATACTCGGGATATTTCGATCGAATCCTGTTCACGCCCGGCTCCGCGGGCGCAGGGCACCCCGAGATCGAGGTCGGAACGCATTGGCCCGGAGGAGGTCACGTGGACGCCGAGTGGGTCCTGGCCGGCCCGTGCTGCTCCGAGGTGACGAACGTGACCAGCCTCCGAGCGACCTTGGGGCTCTACTACGACACGGGCGCCGGCTCCAACGCGACCTACCCCGGACAGTGGCTGGCGGTCCCCCACGCGTGGTCGTCGGGCTCCGCCACGGGGGAGCATGTCGAGAGCGTCGACGTTTCCGCCATTTCGGCCACGGTCCGACAGGCCTTCGCCCGGCACGGGAACGAGGATTCGCAGTCCAGTCTTTGGTAAGGGGCAACGAGCGGGCGGGCGCCGGGATCGCGGTCCGCGCCCTCGGCGGGCATCGCCCAGGGATGGTCGACTCCCGAGGTTCGCCACGCGACCGAGGCGGTAGGCTGCGGGGCCCCTAGCTTGGTCCACAACCCAGGCATTCTGAACCCGGGGTCGAGCGAGACGGACATCCCTCACGCCTCGAAAACCCTTTACCAACCCAGCGGAGTCCCGCTCGGCCACCGTTGCAGCGAGTCCCGAGCCGCCCTCCCCCAACGCGTCGCCTCGGTGCGTCGGTCCGACTACGCGGGATCGCGACCGTCGGGGCCCTCTCGATCCTCGTGGTCCTCTCGGGCGCTGCGTCCGCTGCGTCCACCCACCCAGCCGTCGCTCTTCGCGCCCCTTTCCACGGGACGAGGTCCGTGTCGGTCGACAAGTCCTTCGCTGCCTGCTCGCACTCGCTCGTTGGAACGCGGCCTTGGTTCAACCTCTCCTCCGGTCTCGGAGGATTGGGCGTTTCCACCTGGGGCAAGACCTGCGCGCGCGCGGCGGGAGGCGGGTACTACCAGACCGGGGCCGGAACCACGGGTCAGATCGTCATGAGCATCCCGATCCATGTGCCCCGGAACGGGGTGCAATCCGTCACGGCGAACTGGACCCTGAAATTGGGATGGGGGGAGTGGTTGAATGCGACCACCTGCGCGGCCGGCTCGAACGGGGCGTACTGTTTCCAGGAGGCTTACGTTGAGCTCGACATCTACTACTTCATTTGGGACACGACCAACCAATCATACCTCCGGCCCAACTCCCTCTACGGATACCAGATCGAAAACTCGACCACCGACTCGATGACGTGCGGCAGCTCCGGCTGCGTATCCAACGTGACCGGAGCCTCCGCCAGCTACTTCGGGACCTACCGTCTCTCCACCACGGTCACTTCGTCCCTGCTGGTGTCGGATCATTACCAGTGGATCACCTACATCACCGCGACCACCGACGTGGTCTTCGAAGCCGGATCCACCCACTTTCTGGGGCACGCCAATGGCGCCGCCGCGCTCAATCTGGGCGCGGGCGGGGCGGGTCTCTCGCTGAACCGCCTGTTGGTGCAGTGATGGTCGCCCGCGCGAACGGCCCGGCCCTGTGCCACGCCGCACGTCGGGGACCGAGGGCGGTCCGGGCCGCGCTGTGGGCCGCACCCTTTGCTCTTCTGGCCGTACTCTCGTTGAGCACCGCCGGAGCCGCCCCCGCGATCCTGCCGAATGGCGTCACGACGTTCTCGGCCCCGTTCAGCGGCCACGTCCGGCCCTGGACGGATGACGGTCGGTCCGGGTGCGCGAGGCTCACGGTGACGGATCGGCCCCACCTCCAGCTCTCCACCGGCCAGGGGGGCCTCGGCCTGATCACGGGAGCGAAGTCCTGCGCGGCGTCGTACGACGGCGGAGGATACGAAAGTGAGTCGCTCGCGGAGATGGGCTTCACCATCCTCCTCCCGCTCCGACCGTCGACCAACGGCACGGCGGTGGTCACGGCGAATCTCACCTTCCGCGCGTCCTGGAACGAGACGCTCCAGCACGCGGGGTGCGCCCGCTCGAGCTTCGTGTCGCGCTATTGCGTCCAGTATGCCTCGGTCTACCTGGAGGTGGTGCCGTACGTGATCGACGTGACGACCTCTACCTTCTACTACTGGAGCTCGACCTACTGGAGTCACGCCTACCCGATCGACAACGAGTCGCTCGACATGTACGCCTGCGGTTCGTCCGGCTGCACCTCGACCGTCACGGGGAGCAACGCGTCGCTCAGCGCCACGTTCCACGACAAGCTGCCGGTGTCGGTCCCCTTCGTGACCACCGATAGGTATCAGCTCGAGATCGATATCCAAGCGGTCGCCGAGTCCGAGATCCTTGCGGATCGGACCTCGATCCTGGGGCATGCGCGGGCGACGGCCGAAGAGAACTTGGGAACCGGGCCGAACTACATTCGACTCGACAACGTAACCATCGGCTGAACTGACCGGGCGAGGCCCCTGGTCGCCTCCCGCGAGCGCCGGAGGGGTGCCCGGCTCATCGGGGGCGCGTTACGGGGTCCGAAGATCGCTCGGGCTTGTGGACATCGAGGGCTCATCAGGACACGCCGGATTCACCGGGCACGTCCGCGGGACCGGCGGTACGGCTCGCCCCGACGCGGTCCCACTGAGCGCACGTCGTCGGTCCCTGACCGAGCTCGACGCGCGGGCGGACGATGTCGGGACGGCGGGGCGGGCCCCTTCGCCGAGTTCTCGGAGGTCGACCGGACCGGCTCAGGTAGATCGCCGAAGGAGGGACACCTCGCGAAGGCGTGGGGCCCGTCAGCTTTGCCAGGATTCCACCCGACGAGCGTGCGAGCCCGTCGGCACCTATCGGAGTGGCGAGCTTTTGGTCGAGCGCCGCGTTGCCCGGCCGATGCCGGCGCGGACCCACTCAGCGGTTCCGATCATCCCGTGTAACGACCTCGCCTCGAGCGTTCGCTTCTATCGACGTCTCGGGTTCATCGAGACCCCGCTTCC
>JASHVI010000196.1 GCA_030039525.1 Thermoplasmata archaeon | reverse complement strand
CGGCGAGGTCACGGTCACCCCCCAGGATCCGGGCTCCGCGCCGAGCTCCGGGCTCCTCACCAACTTGACCGGGTTCGCCTACGGGCCCTTCCCGGTCGACTCGAAGTTCCAGGTCGGGGTCGAGGAGTCCCTCGGCGCCTACCTGGTCACCTTCGGGCTGTTCCAGAACTCGGGGCTCGGCGCCTACCCGTTCTTCTCGGTCTTCAACAACACGACCGCGAGCCCGATCTTCCAGTCGAACGAGTCGAGTCTCCCGTCGACCGTCGGGGGGGCCTACGACTTCGCGCTCACCCTCGCGAACGGCACGAACTGGAGCCTCGCCCTGGACGGCCTGCCCTTCGGCGGGAGCGCGTCGAACTCCACGTTCGACTTCGGGGTCCGCGCCGGCACGGACCTCCCGAGCGTCGCCTTCTACCAGCTCGCCTTCGGGACCTCGAACGTCGTCCCGGCGGAGGTCTCGGTGGCGACGGCGTTCGCGGTGGAGACGGCGGGCGGCTGGCTCCTGCCGCCGGTGGCGACGGCCTCGTACCGGGGGGACCCGAGCATCGAGTGGGGGATCGAGGGCTCCTCCGCGGACCCGTCGCTCTTCCCGGGGATGGCCGAGTTCGGCACCGCGGTCGCCGGGCGCGCGGAGGGGAGCCCCCTGTGGAACGGGAGCGCCCGGCCCGTGGAGCTCGGGCTCACCCTCGACCCGACCACCGTCGCCGGGCTCGCGAACTCCCTCGTGGCCGGCTCGGCGCTCGACGAGAGCGGGCAGCCCCTCCCGGACTTCCCGCTCGCGCTGTTCGATGCCCTCGGGGGCTCCTTCGTCCCCGAGTTCCCGGACACGGACGACAACGGCTCGGTCCGCTCCGCGTTCGTCGCGCCGAACCTCACCGCCAACGCGACCGACCGCGTCGAGCTCGTCTCCCGCGCGATGGGGGCGATCGGCTCGGCCTCGGCCGACGTCGCGCTGACCCCGTCGGTGCGCGTCGCGCTCCGGCTCGCCGAAGGGGGCGCGCTCGCCCCCGGGGCCCTCGAGCACTTCACGCTCGCCGCCGCCCTTCCCGGCGGGGCCCCGGCGGCGGGCCTGGAGGTCACGCTCTACTCCACCGGCGGGGGCTCGATCGTCCCCTCCTCCGGCCTCACGGGCTCCTCGGGGAGCTTCTCCTTCAACCTCACCGCGCCGCTGCTCGTCGAGACGCTCGACCTCTATGCGACCGTGCTGACCGGGGGGTTCTGGGGCCGGGCGCTCTTCGACGTCGCGGTCCGCACCGCGCCGGCTCCGGCGTGGGAGACCGTGCTCCCCTGGATCCCGGTGGGGCTCGCGATCGCCGGGGCCGTCGCCCTCGCGGTCTACCTGATCCGCCGGATCCCGCCGAAGCAGGAGATGCGCCCGATGACCCTGCGGCCGCCGACGACGCCGGCGCCCCCGGGGGCGGAGCCGGTCAGCCGTACGCCGCCTTCAGGAGGTACTCCTTGAAGGCGTGGAGGCGCTCGTCCCAGAAGTGGAAGTGCCAGGAGCGGGCCGCCTCCCAGGCCTCCCCGGCGCCCCATCCGAGGTGCTCCAGCGTGACGTCGATCCCCTCCGGGGACTCCTGGAGCCGCACGTAGACGCTGGTCGAGGGCGGCGGCCCGTTCATGAGGGTCGCGAACTCGGGAGGCCCCGCCCACTCGAAGCCGATGTCGACGTCCGGCGTGAGGGAGCGCACCGACCCGACGCTCTCGAACGGGACCTCCCCCCCGAAGGTGAGCCGGTACCGGCCGCCGACCCGCGGCTCGACCTCGGCGTGCTCGCAGAGCCACCCGGAGAGCTTCGCGGGGTCGGTGAGCCCGGCGTAGATCATCCCGGTCGGGAGAGGGACCGTGACCTGGATGAGGATGGGGTCGGGAGGCTCCGGCTCCACGGGGGGCCTCGGGGAGAGCCCCGGCCTATATCCCTTTCCGAGGAGGCCCCGGAGGGGCGCGCCGCGGGCCCGCTCCGCCGCCGTTGCGGGGGAGGCTAGTGCCCCCGGTCCGGCGGCCAGAGGAGGGATAAGCCGGGGTGCCCCCGTCCGTCCCGGCGGGGGCCGTGGATCACCGCTGGATCACCCTCAGCAACACCACCATCGGGACCTTCATGGCCCTGCTCGACTCCTCGATCGTCCTGATCTCGCTCCCGACGATCGGCCGGGAGCTCCCCGGGGCCGGACCGAGCGAACTGCTCTGGACGGTGCTCTCCTACAACCTCGTCACCGCGACGCTGCTCCTCTCCTTCGGCCGCCTCTCCGACACCCACGGCCGGGTCCGGCTGTACAACCTCGGCTTCGCGGTCTTCACGATCGGCAGCGGGCTCGCCGGATTCTCGCAGACCGGCCCCGAGCTCCTCGCGGCCCGCGTCGTGCAGGGCGTCGGCGCCGGCTTCCTCTCCTCGAACGCGGCGGCGATCCTGACCGACGCCTTCCCCCGCTCCGAGCGCGGTCGCGCCCTCGGGATGAACCAGGTCGCCGCGCTGACCGGCTCCATGATGGGCCTCGTGCTCGGCGGGATCCTCACGACCCACTACGGGTGGCGCTCGATCTTCTTCGTCAACCTGCCGATCGGCACCTTCGGGACGATCTGGGCGTACCGCTCCCTGAAGGAGTCCGGGACGCACGAGGCGCCGCAGCCGATCGACTGGGCCGGGAACGTCGCCTTCGCGATCGGGCTCACCGCGAGCCTCGTCGGGATCACGCTCGGGCCCCTGGACGGCTGGACGGCCCCGGCCGTCCTCGCGCTCCTCGTCGCCGGCCCGCTCTTCCTGGTCGGGTTCGTCCTCGTCGAGCGGATCGTGCCGCACCCGATGTTCGACCTCGCGCTCTTCCGGATCCGGACCTTCGTCGCCGGGAACTTAGCCGCGCTGCTCGCGGCGCTCGCCCGCGGCGCCTTCACCTTCGTGATGGTCTTCTACTTCCAGAGCATCCTCGGGCACTCGGCCGAGACCGCCGGGCTCCTGCTCCTCCCGCTCGCGGCCTCCTTCGCCATCACCGGACCGATCAGCGGCGCCCTCTCCGACTGGACCGGCGCCCTCTACCTCGGGACCCTCGGGCTCGCGGTCAGCTCCCTCGGCTTCCTCCTCCTCTTCCTCGAGCCGTCGTACACGGCCTACGGCCCGGTCGCCCTCGCGATGGTCCTGCTCGGGGTGGGGCAGGGGATGTTCGCCGCGCCGAACCGGGCCGAGGTGATGTCGAGCGTCCCCCCGATCCGTCGGGGGGTCGCCGCCGGCACGGGGATGACCTTCCTCAACGCGGGGAACCTCGGCAGCCTCGCCATCGGCTTCACCTGCCTCGCGGGGGTCATCCCCCGCGCGGACCTCGGCACGATCTTCACCGGGGTCGGGGCGACCGCGGCGGTCGACGCCTCGGCCTTCGTGTACGCGCTGCACCTGCTCTTCGCGGTCGCCCTGGCGCTCACGGTGCTGGCCGCGCTGGTGAACGTCGGTCGCGGGACGAACGCCCCCGCCCGCGGCGGGGGGAGCCCGAAAGCGTACCGCACGCGTCCTCCACGCCTTCGCCGTTGGCCCGCCGGCCCCGCGCAGGCTCCGGCGCCCCCGGCCGAACCCGGCGCCGGGGGGCCCGGCGCGTAGCCCCGCGCGTCGCGGCGGCTTCGGTCCCGGTCGCCCGGCGCGGGAGCGGGACCGACCGGGATCTACAGGCGCCCGAGGCGCTCGGCGAAGCCGTCGAGGAGGCGAGCCTCCTCCTCCCCCACCTCGAGGAGGAACTCGCGAAGCCCCCACCGGTCCCCTCGAAAGCGGAACGTCAGCGCGTCGTGGGGCGGGGCGGCTCCGTCCGCGGCCCCCCCTCCGTCGATCGGGATCGAGCCGTTCCAGAGGCCCTGCAGGGCCTCGAGCCAGCCGGAGCTCGCCGGGAGGAACGGCTGCAGGCGCAGGAAGTACGCCCAGAGCTCCCCGTGGTTCTTCCGGAGCCCCGGAAAGCGCGTCGTCATCATGCTGCGGAAGTTGACGAGGTCGAAGGCGACGGGGAAGCTCACGCGGTCGGGTCGCGCGTGGGGACAGGCCTTCGAGGCGATCTTCTGGGCCGTGAGCTCGAGGACCATCCGATAGTTGGTCACGCAGCTGTGGGCGACCGCCCGGACGGCCGCCGGAGGCCTCCCGGGCCGCCGGCCGCCGCGGCCGGAGGAAGGGAGGTCGAGGCTCTGCTGGACCGCCCAGGCGAGCAGGAAGCGCGACTCATAGAACGGGTCGGGAGTCAGCGACGCGGCCGCGCGGCGGGCGCCGTCGGTCGGAGGCCGCGACGGCCACCGGATCTCCGCGCGGCCCCGCAGGGGTGCCCGCTCCTCGTCGGCCGGCCCCGACTCCACGGGTGGCGGTTCCCCCACGCCGGGAGGAATCCGCGGGCCCCCATATCCCGGCCGAGGACCGTCGCGCCCCGGGTCGCCGGGAGGCCCGATCGCGTCGGTGGGAAGTGGTCGCGTCGCCCCCGGCGCCGCGGAGGGGGGCCGGAAATGGTTTGACAGCGAAAGGAAGCGGAGGAAGGGGCGGGGACCACGCGCGGTC
>JASHVI010000195.1 GCA_030039525.1 Thermoplasmata archaeon | reverse complement strand
CCCTCGGCCGATCGGATCCTCCCGGCGAGGTAGAAGACGACCAGGGCGTTCCCCTCCGTCGCGCCGTGGGTCAGGAAGACCCGGCGCGCGTCCACGTCGAGCCGTTCGGCGATCCGGCGGCGGAGGCTCGCGGGGTCGGCCGCGCCGTTCCGGGGCTCGGCCAGGATGCGGGGCGTGCTCTCGAGGCTCCCCGCCATCCCGCTCTGTCCGAGCATGAACGGCACGTCGAGGTGCTCGTCGATCCAGTCCCCGAGCGGGAAGCTCACGGCAGACCGACCGGCCGCGAGGGGATAGCGGGAGCGACGGCTTGGAGTCGGCTCGGGGAGCGGGATACTGCCGGAGGATTATCCCCGCCTCGGTGTACGGGCCGCGGGAAGCCTTGGCGAACCTCTCGGCGGCGGGGCCACTGCTCGCCCTGGCGACCCTCGCCTTGCTGATCGCCCCCGCGGGCCTCTGGGACCCGGGCTCCTCCGGGGCGCCCGGGCTCCCGCGCCCGGACGTCGGGCCGAACCCGATGGAGCTCGCCGAGCTGGCGTCGCCGGCCGGGCTCGCCGCCGCGGTCGCGCCGCCTCCGCCCCTCGACTGGGACCCGATGGACTTCCAGGCGGTCCCGAACTCGAGCTCGCCGACGGACCTGCGCGAGGCCGGAGGGGCCTACGCCGCGATGTCGGTGGACAACGCGACGGCCTCGGCCCTGATGTTCGGCGGCCAGGTCAACCTCACCGGCCTCACGAACCAGACCTGGGTCGTCAACCAGACGACGGCGAACTGGACGCTCCTCCACCCCGCGACCGCGCCGAGCGCGCGGACCGACTTCGCGCTCTCGGGGACCTCGGCCTGCGGCGTCGCCGTACTCTTCGGCGGGGTCGTCGACCTGTCGACGGGCGCGTCGACGAACGACACCTGGCTGTTCAACTTCACCACCCGGAAATGGACCAACATCACCGGCCCGGTCGGTCCCGCTCCCCGCCAGGGCGCGGCGATCGCGGTCGATCCGGGGGACTGCCAGGCGGTGCTGTTCGGCGGCGCGGACGAGGACTACCGGTCCGGCAACTCGACCGGCGTCGTGCAGTGGAACGACACCTGGGCGCTCAACCTGGGGACCCATGTGTGGCGGCACCTCGTCGCCCTCCATCCCCCGCCCAGCCTGATCGACGCGCGCCTCCTGTACGACAACGTCTCCGGCCTCTACCTGCTCTACGGCGGCTGCTCGACGGTCTGCTCGCCGAACGTCTACTCCTTCGACCCGGCGACGCTGGTCTGGGCGCTCCTCACCGGGGGGAACCAGGGGCTCCCGGAGGGTCGGGGGGCCGCGGTCTGGGTCTACTCCCCGCTCTACGAGGTCGCCATCCTCGTGGACGGGTACGCCCTCGACGACGGGACGGTGGAGCCGTTGAACGGCACCTTCGTCTACCTGATCTCGGAGAACCTCTTCGAGCAGGTCCCGCCGCCGGAGCCGGGCCCGCGGTACGGCTCCGCGGCGGGCTGGCTGAACGCCAACGGCTGCCCCGGGGTCGTGCTCGTCGGCGGGGCCGATGCCCCCAGCGATCCGCCGGACATGTGGTTCCTCGACCCGGCCCCGGACATCCCGCTCGCCTGCAACACCTGGGGGAACGACAGCATCTCGACCGCCGGGGGCGGGTTCAACTGCATCGCCCAGTTCTCGCTGACGATCTCGATCCTCGGGCTCCCCGCCGAGCGGCCGCTGGACGGGGCGGACGTCTCCGTCGACGGGAACTGCAGCGCCGCGCTCAAGACGACGGGGTCGAACGGCACCGCGACCTTCCTGCTCGCCTACAACCCGTACGACATCTGGGCGAACTGCTCGGGGTACCACGAGAACTTCACCGAGTTCCTCCCGACCGTGCCGAACCTCACGGGGCGGATCACGCTCAACCTGACGCCGCTCGCCACCCTCGTGGTCCAGAGCTTCGTCCAGGAGGTGAACGCCACCGTCGACCCGCTCGGCAACGTCACGATCGACGGCGGGCCGTACCAGGAGTACGTCGGCACCACCAACGCGACCGGCAGCCTCGTGATCCCGAACTTCCAAGCGCTCGGCTCGAGCGAGCTCCTCACCGGCTCGAAGCAGAACTACTCGACCGCGGGGTTACTGATCACGATCCCGTACAGCGGGCCCGTCTTCGCCAACCTCACCCTGCTCGCCCCGGGCCCGGTCGACGTCCACGTGCTCGAGACCGGGGCCGGCACGCCGCTCCCGGGGGCGAACGTGACGGTCGCGACGACGCCGAACCAGCCCTCCTACGGCTTCCGCCTCACGGCGAACGCCGAGGGGTGGGCGAACGGGACCCTACCGGAGGGCCAGTACACGGCCCGCGCGACGCTCCCGAAGTACCTCCTGGTCACCCTGCCCCCGATCTTCCAGCACCCGTGGGGGAAGGCGACCGAGGTCACGCTCAACCTGAGCGCCTCCGTCGGCTACCAGGTCGACGTGCTCGTCCTCGACTCGGAGAACGGCCACCCGATCCTCAACGCGTCGGTGACGGTCGGGGTCTACCCGCCGGAGCTCACGTCGGCCCCCGGCTGGGCGAACCGGTCCGGGATCACCCCGGGAGGGTCCTACGCCGTCGTCGCGACCGCGACGAACTTCTCCTCCAACCGGACCTCCGTCGACCTCAGCTACTTCGCGCCGATCTGGATCCTCACGCTCGACCTCACGCCGGTCCCCGGGGCGAGCTGCACGGGCGCCGGGGGACCCGGTTGCTCGAAGACCCCCCAGAACGGCTCCCACGGAGAGCTCCCGCTGACGCTATGGCCCTCCGGTACCCCGCCCCTGAGCCTCGTGTACGGCGGAGGGGCCCTCCTCATCGTGGTGCCGGCGGCCGCCCTGTGGATCGGGCGCCGTCGGTCGGCCTCCCCCGTGGGGGCGGCCCCGGCCGGTCCCCTGGAGGCGCCGCCCCGATGAGCGCGCCGGCCCGGTCCTGGTGGCTCGGACGCCGCGGCCCCGACCCCGCCGGTCCGCAGCTCCTCCTGCGTCCGGTGGAGCTCCCGGTGCTGACCGAGACGAAGCGCCGGATCTACCGCGGGAACGTCGCGGAGGCGCTCCGGTACGCCTACCCGATCGTCCTCGAGGACCTCCAGCAGGCGTACGGCGTCCAGTTCCCGGCCGAGTGGACCCACGAGGAGATCCTCCGGCTCGGGCTCCCCCCCGCGGCCGGCCCCCTCTCGGAGTTCCTCGCCCGGTTCTACCGGCTCTACGGACCGGCCCGCTACGCCCCCGGGGCCACCCTGCCGCCCGAGGCCGGGAACGAGGCGATCGAGCTCTTGCGCAGCATCTACGCCTTCGCGCCGATGTGGCGGCTCTACGCGTGGCGTCAGCCGAGGGGTCTCGCCCGCTTCCTCCCGCCGCGTGTCGACGCGAGCGAGGCCGTGGATCGCGGGGAAGCGCTCCCCGGCCCGGAGGCTCCGTGAGCGCGGGGGCCCTCCAGTGGGCCGTCGGCTTCATCGCCGACCCGAGGTTCGGCATCCCGTTCCTCGCCCTCCTCGAGGCGACGATGTTCTGGAGCGCCTGGAACCCGCGACCCCCGCCGGTCCTCGGCGCGGTCCGCCGCAGCTGGAGCCGCCCGAGCGCCGACCCGGTCTCCCGGATGTACTACGCGATGGGCGACGAGCAGTACAGCGTCCTCGTGCGCTGGAGCCGCGAGCGGATCGAGGAGCTGTACAAGGCCCGGGCCGGCGAGCCGCTCCCGACCGTGCCGTTCGAGCTGCGGCCCCGCGAGGGCCTGCCGAAGCAGCGGTTCGCGCTCCGCCGGCTCGCCCGGGAGCTCTCCAACTTCGAGTGGGAGGCCCGGGAGCGCGAGGCGGGGATGCACCTCAAGTGGGCCTTCTGGCGGAGCC
>JASHVI010000023.1 GCA_030039525.1 Thermoplasmata archaeon | reverse complement strand
CGGCCCGGGACGGCGCGTAGGCCTCCGCGTACCCCTGGGCGGCCTCGCCGACCTGGCGACGGAGCGCGGGGTCGGCGAAGAGCTCCGAGAGGTCGGAGGCGTAGTCGCCGGCCGACTCGGTCTCGGGGCGCCGCAGCGCCCCCTCGGGCTCGGCCCTCGGGAGGCGGATCCCGGGGGCGACGATCGTGGCCAGACGGGCCCGCATCGCCGCGATCACCGGCACGGGCGAGGAGCCGGCCGGCGCGATCAGCACGTCGGCCGCCGGCAGGATCGCGGCGCGGGTCTCCGGGTCCGGGTCCGGCAGCCCGAGCACGCCGACCTCGGGCGGCGCGGCCCGGCCCTCGAGGAGGAGCCGGGCCCCCGGGAAGAAGACCTTCGCGCGCCGGAAGGCCTCGCCCGCCAGGGCGAGGCCCTCCGGTCCGCTGCCGGGAGCGAGGGCCGCCACCGGCACGTCGTCCGGAACGCGGAGGAGGCGACGGGCGGAGGAGCGGTCGGGCTGGGCCGGGGGCGCCGGGACCGCCGGCGGGAGCAGGAGCGTCCGATCCTCGGAGCGCGGGCTGCGCGCGAGGAACCGCTCCCGCTCCGCCTCCCCGGGAGCGAGGAACCAGCGGGAACGGCCGAGGGCCCGCTCCTCCTCCCGGCGGAGGTTGCGCCTCGAGAGGAGCCGCGCGAGGAGGCCCCGGTTCCCCTCCTCCGGCGGGGTCTCGAGGGCGGGGAGGACCGAGGCGAGCACCGCCCGGGAGGCTCCGGCGGCGAGCCCCGAGGCGCCCGCGAGCTCGAACGGCAGCAGCGTGAGATCGGCCGACGGGTCGAGCAGCGTGCCGATCACCTTCGGCGACGGGCCCGTCTCCCGACGGCCCCGGGCCGGGCGGAGCCTCAGGAGCTCGACGGCCCCGAGGGCCCCGGCCTCCGGGGGGCTCGCGGAGAGGAGCCGCGCGGAGTGGCCCCCGGCCGCGAGCGCGGCCGCCATCGACCGGGTCGGGTCGCTGGGACGGTCGCGCGCGCCTCGATCGACGAGGTCGGCGCGCACCCTTCGGGCTCCTCCGAACGGTCTAGGCCGCGCCCCTTAGGAGGGTATCGAACGAGCGGCCCGCCAGGGCCGACGGGACGGGAGCGCCCATCCCCTCGAGCACGGTCGGAGCGACGTCGAGCAGCGAGAAGGGCTCGTCGTGCCGCTGCGGGGCGACGCCGGCGCCGCCGGCGATCAGGATCCCGTCCATCCGGTGGACCCCGGTCCCGTAGAAGTACCCCGGGCGCTTCGCGAGCATCGGCTTCGGGTAGCTGAAGTCCATCCGAAGCTCCGTCCGCATCCCGTCGATCCGGAAGAGGAGCGCCGGCGCCTGGGCGAGGTTCTCGCCCTTGTAGATCTCCTTCGGCGCGAAGACCTCGATCCGGGCCTCGGAGTACTCGAGGAGCTCCCGCCGGATCCGCGCGACGATCTCGGCCCCCTGGGCCGCGGTGAGGTTCGGGTTGTACCGGTTGAGGTAGATCCCCTCCGGCACCGGGTAGGAGAAGGCCGTCGTCCGCTGCCAGTCGATCCGCTCGGCCATCGACTCGAAGCTCCCCTCCCCGGCGAGCACGTGGCTCATCCACTCCCGCCGGGGCCCGCCGTGCAGCCGGTCGGCGATCGGCCGGACGATGCGCCGGACCGGGCCCATCCGGTCCGACAGGAGGAGGAGGCGCGACACCGTCCGGCGCCGCCAGCTCGTCCCGCCGTTCTTGAAGACAAGGTAGCCGTGCTCCGCGAGCCAGCGGTTGGTGAAGAACTCGGCCTCGGCGCTCCCGTGGCCGTGGTCGGAGATCACCATCGTCACCGCCGGCTCGCCGAGGGCCCGGAAGGCCCGGTCGATCCGCGCGCAGGAGGCGTCGACGGCCCGCCAGAAGCTCCGCAGGTCCTCAGGGATCTGCTCGGCGGGGCGGGAGAGCTCGTCCCAGTGCTGGTGCTCGACGCGGTCGGTCTCCCGGAAGAGGACGAAGAGGAAGTCGGTCCGGTGCCGGGCCAGGAGGGCCTCGGCCGCCCGGCCCCGCTGGGTGACGCCGTGGGCCGCCAAGCGGAGCCAGTCGGTCCGCTGGCTGTCGTGGTACGGCGGCAGCTCCCGATCGTACGTCTCCCCGAGCTCCCGCTCGAGGGAGCCGAGGAGCTCGGCCGGGTAGGTCCGGGGGTCCTCCGTGAGCATCCCGGGGACGACGAACCCGTTGATCGGGTAGCCGGCCCTCAGGGGGAAGTTGAGGACCCCGACGGTCCGGCCCTGGCGGGAGAGGAGGTCCCAGACCGCCTCGTTCGGCCGGAAGGTCTGGACGAGCTTGCTCCGACCGGGTCCCCCATCCGGCTCGGTGAAGCCGAAGATCCCGAGGCTCCCCGGGTCGAGCCCGGTCGCGAAGGAGTACCAGGCGGGGATCGTCTTCGGCGGGAAGACGGAGCGGAGCGGGGCCCTCAGCCCCCGGTCGGCGAGCCCCTTCAAGAACGGGAGCTCCCCGGCCGCCATCAGCGGGTCGAGGAGGTCGAACGTCCCCCCATCGAGGCCCAGAACGAGGAAGCGACGGGTCGTGGGGGTCATCGAACGTCTCGCGAAACCGGTCCGGCCGTTCTAACGATTCGGAGAGTATTTGTCGTGTGCTAGCACCGGCCCGCCGCCGGGCGAAGTGGGGGCCGGGCGCGACCGTCCCCCGGCGGGCGGCTGCCGGGGCGAGGTCGGCGACCGGGGGCCCCGCGACATACCGGCTCCTGTCCGCTGCCCATCATAGCGTACTGTCCAACGGGCCCGCCCCGCGGTGGTACCCCGGGGGGACCTCTCCGACCGGTCAGTCGGGCCCCCCCTCGGACCCGTCGAACCACTGGGCGAGCGGGGGCTCGGGTTCCAGGCCGAAGATCCGCCGGTCCGGGACGGTCCGCTCCCGCTGGAGCGGGCGGCGGCGCTCCGCGGAGTCGGGGAGCCGCCGGGCGACGTCCCAGCCGTACCGGAGCATCCTCCGGGGGGTCCCCGCGAGCTCGTAGGCGACGCGGCCGGCCTGCGGGAGGAGCCACGGGAGGGTGCGGCCCTCGAGGTTCCGGAACAGCGAGAGGGTCCGGTTCGGCTCGAAGTACCGGGCGACGTCGAACCCTCCCGGATGGGTCCCGTGCATCGTGTGGCGGACCCGCGTCGGCCGGGCCGGGTCGAACCAGCAGGCGCTCCGGTCCCCCCGGAGCCATCCGCGCCAGCAGAGGTCGGTCTCCTCGAAGTACATGAACATCGACTCGTCGAAGCCCCCGAGGCGCTCGAAGGAGCTCCGGCGGGCGACGAAGGCGGCGCCCAGGACCGAGTTCACCTCGCTCGCGTACTCCGGTCCGGTCACGCCGGGCCGCTCCCGGAGGTTCCGGCCGACGACGCGGAAGCCGCCGGAGCGCACGAAGCGGGAGCCGAGGCTCTCGACCCGCGTCGGGTCGGCCCGGTGGAAGATCGCCGGCATCGCGAAGCCGACCTCGGGGTGGGCCTCCATCCAGTCGACGACCGAGAGCCAGCCCGGCTCCGGGACGGTCGTCACGTTCAGGAAGGCGATGTAGTCGCCGGAGCCGCTCCGGGCGCCGAGGTTGTGCCCGCCCGCGTACCCCCGGTTGCGCTCCGAGGGGACGAACCGGACCGGGGCGCCCCGGGCCCGCTCGGCCCGGGCCCGAAGCTCCGCGCCGGAGCCGTCGGGGCTCGCGTTGTCGACCGCGACGATCTCCGACGGGGCCGGGTCGAGCCGCTCGAGGGCCCCGAGGCACTCGTCGAAGAAGCGGGCGCCGCGGTAGTTGAGGAGCGAGACGGAGACCGTCGGCCCCCCGTCCCGCCTCACGTCAGCCGGACCGACTCCAGGTTGTAAGGGACGCGGGTCTCGAGGTTGAAGCGCCGGTGGAGGGCCGTCGAGAGGTCGAGGGTCTTCGACTCCTCCCCGTGGTTGAGGATGACCCGGGCCGGCCGGGGGTCGAGGCTGGCGACGTAGTTCATCAGCTGGACCCGGTCGGAGTGGCCGCTGAACCCCTCGATCGTGGCGACCTCGAGGCGGACCGGCACGTTCGAGTTGCGGCCGCCGTCGGAGAAGGAGGCGTCGCCGAGGCCGCGCTGGAGGCGCCGCCCGAAGGTCCCCTCGGCCTGGTAGCCGACAAAGAGGATGCCGCTCTTCTCGTCGGGGGCCCAGGCCTTGAAGTACTCCATCACCGGGCCGCCGCTCATCATCCCGGAGGTCGCGAGGATGATGCAGGGCTCCTTCGAGTCGAGGAGGCCGTTCCGCATGTGGGAGGAGTCGACGCGCCGGAAGATGTCGGAGAGGAACGGGTTGTCCCCCTGCTGGAAGATCTGCGTCCTCAATTGGCTGTTGAGGAACTCCGGGTAGGCGGTGTGGATCGCGGTCGCCTCGAAGATCATCCCGTCGAGGTAGACCGGCACCTTCGGGATCTTGCCGAGGCGCATCCGCTCCTCGAGGACGAGCATCACCTCCTGCGAGCGCCCGACGGCGAAGACCGGGACGATGAGCTTCCCGCCCCGCGAGAGGATCTTGTTCGCGAGGGCGCTGAACTCGTCGGAGGCCTGCGCCCGGGTCGGCTGGACGTCCCGGTAGCCGCCGTACGTCGACTCGAGGATCATCGTCTCGAGCCTCGGGAACCGGTTCGCCGCCGGGTTGAACAGCCAGCTCCGCTCGAACTTGATGTCCCCGGAGTAGGCGAGGTTGTAGTCGCCGTCCCCGAGGTGGAAGTGGCAGATCGAGGAGCCGAGGATGTGCCCGGCGTTGTGCATCGTGAGGCGCATGTCCGGGGTGATGTCGGTCGTCTCGCCCCACCGGAGCGGGATCGTGCGGATCACGAGGTCCCGGACGTGGGAGGACTCGTAGAGCCCCCGGCGCGCCTCCTGGTTCGTGACCTTAATCGCGTCCAGCAGCATGAGCGTCATCAGGTCGCGCGTCGGCGCGGTGCAGTAGATCGGCCCCTTGTACCCGTACTTCAGCAGGACCGGCACGAGGCCGCAGTGGTCGAGGTGGGCGTGCGTGACGACGACCGCGTCGAGCGAGTCGAGCGGGAGGAGCTCCGGGGCGTTGAAGAACGGCGTCCGCTCCGAGCCCGGGTCGATCCCGCAGTCGATCAGGACCTTCGAGTTCTGGGTCGTCAGCAGGTGGGCGGAGCGCCCGACCTCCCGGTAGCCGCCGAGCGAGGTGTTCCGGGCCCAGAGCTTCTCGGGGAGCCGGTCCCGGGCGATCCGGATGCCGGTCTTCTTCAGGAAGGCGCGGCGCTCGTCGAACTCGTTGCGCAGGTGGATCCGCACCTCCTCGACCGTCTTCGAGGGGATCGGCGGCGTCCGGACGACCGTCGGGATCCAGCCGATCTTGCGCTTCAGGTCGTTGAGGACGGAGCCCTGCCGGCCGATCGCGGCCCCCGGGTTCGCCGCCTCGATCGTCACCTCGCCGGTCTCGGGCTCGAAGAAGAGCTGGTTGATCTCGGCCTCCGGGGGGATCAGCTCGCGGATCGACGCCTCGGCGAGCTTCGGGTCCATCAGCACCGACGGGTCGGTCCGGACGAGGACCCGACGGCGGAGCCTCTGGGCGACCTGCCGGAGGAGGTCCCCGCCGGAGAGGAAGGAGTCGAGCTGCTTCGTGTAGAGGACGATGTGCGGGCCCTCCAGCTCGACGTCGGTGACCTCGACGTCCTCCGGGAGTACCTCCCGTAGCGCGTCCCGTGTCTGTTCCACTAGCCCGTCGAAACTCATCGCTGGGGGAAGGGGTTCGAAAGGGGTTGGCCCGAAGGGAGCCGATCGGAAGCGCTCAGGCCGGCACCGGAGGGATGGGGATCTTCAGCAACTTCAGGCGCTTATTGATTTCGTCCTCGGAGAACTCGCGGTACTCCTTCGGAGTGATCGTGTGGACGGTGTACCCGTCGCCGCTCGCCGAGTCGCGCTTCATCGCGACGGTGAGCCCCCGGAGGGCGAGGTCAACGCCGTCGGTGACGGCGAGGTCGCGGGAGTAGCCCTCCTCGAGCGTGCCGTACGCGAAGGGGGAGCCCGAGCCGACCGAGACGTACCGGTCCTCGATCGAGCCGCCCGCCGGGTCGACCGAGAAGACGTGGCCTCCCTTGCCGTCGACGCCGCCGAGGATCAGCCAGGCGTAGTAGGGGAACATCCGGTTGCCGTTGAGGATGTTCGCGAGGAGGGTGGCGGCCCCCTCCGCGGAGAGGGGCGCGCTGCGGCGCAGGCGGTACAGCGAGACCTCGGCCTTGAGGTAGCGGGCGAG
>JASHVI010000194.1 GCA_030039525.1 Thermoplasmata archaeon | reverse complement strand
AACGGCAGCGTGTCCTTGCGACCCCGGTACTCGATCTCGAAGAACCCCTCCGGGATGTCGACGTTCGGGGTGCCGTACTCCCCCATCGTGCCCATCTTGACGAGGTGGGCCTCGGGGACGGCCTCCTTCATCGCGTACAGCAGGTAGAGCGTCCCGGTCAGGTTCTCCACCTGCGTCTCGACGGCGTGGTGGACGTCGATCATCGAGTACGGCGCGCTGCGCTGCTCGGCGAGGTGGACGATCGCCTCCGGTCGCTCGGCCTCCAGGACGCCCCGGAGGAACTCGAAGTCGGTCATGTCGCCGCGATGGAAGTGGAGCGACCGCCCGAACTTCTTCTCGGCCGCCGCGGCCCGCCGGCCCCAGGACGGGACCGGCGTCGCCGACCAGCTGCCGACCTCCTTCACCCGCTTGCGCGTGACGAAGTTGTCGAGCCCCGAGACGTCGTGCCCGCGCCCCAACAGATGGAGGGCGAGCGGCCACCCCGAGTAGCCGTCGATCCCCGTGACGAGGACCTTCATCGGGGGGCTCAAGCCTCGCGGGGTCGACCCCGCTATTTGAGCGTCGCGTTGGCGCTCGGGCGGGGCTCCGGGAACCCGGCCGGCGCGACCTGCCCGCCGAGCAGCCCCTCGGAGGGGAGGGCCGTGGGGGGGCCCACGCGATTTCGCAACACTCACTCCAAGGTTTAAGTGACGTACCTTTGCTCGGTACGCGCGAGGGGGCGATGGAAGGGAACGGGCTCCGGATCGTCGACACCCGCGACGAGTCCCTCAAGGGCGCCATGATGATCGTCGGGTTCCCGACGCACGGGCTCGTGGGCTCCGTCGCGGTCTCCTACCTGGTCCACTCGCTCGACATGGCCTCGATCGGGTACATGATCGGCGACTCGTTCCCGCCGACCGTCATCATGGAGGAGGGCGTCGTGAACGCCCCGATCCGGATCTACGCGAGCCGCACCGTCTGCGGCCCCGACCGGAACTGCGAGCAGCTCGTCGCGGCGATCTCCGACATCCAGCCGTCGGCGGAGATGCTCAACAGCCTCAGCCGCGCCCTCCTCGACTGGGCGGAGACGAAGGGGGTCCAGCTGGTCGTCGCCGTCGAGGGCCAGCCGGTCGACGAGGAGATCCGGGGCGACGCCCGGGTCGTCGCGATGGCGAACCGGGCCGCCGTCCCGCTGCTGGGGAAGTACCGGTTCGACCCCGCGAACGGGGTCGTCACCGGCTTCGCCGGGGGGCTCCTGCTCGGCGCCATCGGCCGGCCCACGCCCGTCCTCTGCCTGATCGCCCAGGCCCACAAGGACTACCCGGACGCCCGGGCCGCCGCGAAGGTCATCGAGTCGATCAACCCGCTCGTGCCGATGCTGGTCCTCGACACGAAGCCGCTGCGCGAGAAGGCCCGGCAGATCGAGGCGGAGGTCCGCAAGAACCTCCAGCAGCAGCAGCAGTCGATGGACCGGATGCGAACGCCGGACTCGCAGGGGCCGGGTGAGATGTATCGCTGACTCGAGCCTCCCGCCGCTCCGGGAACCGGACGCCACGCCCCCGTCGGTCCCCCTGAGGGGCTTCCAGCTCCGCGACGTCCCCTTCATCGCCTCCATCGTCGCCGACGCGCTGAACGAGCACTACGACAACTCCCTCTACGCCTCCCTCTCGGACGCCTGGCCGGACGGGTTCCTCGTCGCGCCGGACTCGCTCGGGCGGCCGATCGGCTTCCTCCTCGGGGTCTGCCAGGTCGAGGGCGAGGGCCGGGTCCTCATGTTCGCCGTCGATCGGGAACACCGCCGCTCCGGCGTCGGGAGCGCGCTCATGGACGAGTTCCTCGAGCGGTCCCGGGGCCGGGGGCTGAAGCGGGCGACGCTCGAGGTCCGCGTCGGGAACGCGACGGCGATCCGGTTCTACACCCGATACGGCTTCTCGGTGGTCGATCTTCTCCGCGGGTACTATTCCGACGGGGAGAACGGCTACCAGATGGCCCGTCCGCTCAGCTAGGGCGGCGGGCCCCCGCCGCGGGAGCGATCCTGGCGGGTCGGCCGGGGGCTCGCGGGGGTCAGGGCCCCCCACGCGGGGCGCGCGGCGGCGGTGGGGGTCGGGAGCGACCCCGCAGCACGAAGTAGAGCGCGACCGCGATCACGGCCGCGGCCAGGACGCCGCCGATCGCGAGGACCGACACGGGCCCCAGCGACGGGGCGAGGCTCGGGCTGGGGGGAATGACGGTCACGTTCACCTCCGCGAACGCCGTGCCCCCCGCCGAGTCGTTCGCCCAGACCTCGACCGGGCCCTGCCCGAGGGAGCTGAGGCTCTGGTCGACCGCCGCACCGGACCGGCGGGTCCCCCCCGGGAAGATCCACGACTCCTCGTAGGGTCCGAACCCCCCCGTCACGTTGACGGACCAGCGGGTCGAGGCCCCCGCCACGACGACCGCGGGGCCCACGAGCTCTACCGCGACGCGCGGCACGACGAGGACCGTGGCGTTCACCTCGGCCTGGACATCGTCCCCGTCCGTCAGGACCGCGCTCACGTTCGCGGTCCCGGCCGCTCCGTAGGCGTGGGTGACGTTCGTGCCGCTCGCGTTGCCGCCGCCCGCGAAGCTCCACGCCACCGAGAACGGGGCGATGCCCCCCGCCACGTCCACGCCGAACGGTTCGGCGACGCCCACCTCGCACGGGTGGACCGAGGAGTAGAGCTCGACGAACGAGATCGTCGGGTCGGGCGCGACCTGGATCGAGGCCTGCGCCGTCGCGTTCGCCCCGTCGGCGTCGACGACCTCCGCGGAGATCGGCAGCGCGCCGGTGAGGTTCCAGGCGTGGCCGACGATGAGCCCGGTCCCGAGGTCGCCGTCCCCGAAGGCCCAGAGCACGTAGTACGGCGCCACCCCGCCGGTCACGTCCGCCGTGAGGGTGAGGTTCACGCCGGCGTCGACGGCCGGGACGGGGATCTCCAGGCTCAGCGAGGGGCCGAGGGAGGCGGTGAACTCGCCGGACCAGTCGGCCTTCTGGCCGTCGGGGGCCGTGACCTCGAGGGAGACCGGGTAGGTCCCGTTGTCAGGGAAGGTGAAGGTCAGGTTCGAGGCGTTGCCCGCGAAGTCCCCCTCGACGGCCCAGGCGTACCGGACCGGGCGGGGACCCCCGAGGAGGCCGGGGGAGAAGGTGATGCGCCGTCCGACGTCCCCGACGCTCGGCAGCCCGCTCGCGTTGACCGCGACCGGCTCCACGAGCGCCCAGGTCTTGGAGGCGGTCTCGTTGCCGCCGGCGATCAGGAACTCGTGGTCGACCGGGTCCCAGGCCCCGACCCCGGTGAAGGCCGCGCCGGGGGACTGCACGGTGTCGAGCTCGGCCCACCCGCTCGCGTTGTAGGTCCAGGTCACCGTCGAGTAGTCGTCGCTCACGTTGATCCCCTCGGCGAGGACGACGGCGTCGAGGTCGGAGTCGTAGTCCATCATCCCGGCGGCGATCAGCGGCGGCTCGGCATCCTCGACGGGCAGCGCGCTCCAGTTGCCGCTGCTGAAGATCCAGGTGCCCGAGGGGATCGTGTCGGCGTCGTCGACGCCCCCGTACAGCACGACGGTCCCGGTGAGCGGGTCGTAGGTCATCTGCGCAGAGTAGCGGGCCGGCGGGGCCTCCGTCGGGTGGAGCTCGGTCCAGCTCCCGTCGCGGTAGAGCCACAGGCTCGAGGAGCACTCGGTCGTGCTCGGCAGGGCGAGGCCCCCGTACAGTAGGACCCCACCGAGGCCGGCGTCGTAGACCATGGAGGCGCCGTAGGTCGAGGGCGGGGAGGGCACCAGCGAGTGCGCGGACCAGACGCCCGCCCGGTAGGTCCAGGTCGTGTTGTTGTACTCCAGGGGGGAGCCGGAGCGGATCCCCCCGAACATGACCACTTCCGAGGCGGCGGCGTCGTAGGCCATCGAGAGGCCCGCGAGCGGCCCGGGGCTCCCCTCCGTCGTGAGCTCGGTCCAGTTCCCCGCGGAGTACGCCCACGAGTGGTTGAAGAATCCGCTGTCGCTGTCCCCGTCGGTGACGAGCAGGTAGCCGTCGGCGGCGTCCCAGGTCCCGCCCGGCCACTCGATGATCGGGAGCTGGGCGTGGCTGAGCGGGGTCACGTCGATCCACTCCGGCGCGGAGACGGGCTGCGGCGGCAGGCCCGCGAGAGCGGTCGACCCCGTCCGCAGGTCGAGGGCGCCGACCCGCCCCTCGGGCCGCTCCCGGAGCGCGGCCGGCGCGGAGGCGCTCGCAGGGACGGCGAACCCCGCCGGAGGAACCACGCACAAGAGGCCGCCGATGAGAACGAGCGTGGCGATCCCGAGGGGGTGCCGAAGTCCGGGCCGTCGCCGCCGGGCTCCGCGGGCCGCCGCGCCCGGAGCTACGCCTCGACCCCCGTCGTGCATCGGATCCCCCCACCGAGGACGTCGCGGGCATAATCGGCCCATCGCATATCCTAGGGGCGTCGGCGCACCCGCAGGGCCCGAGGTCTTCGGCTCGCGCGAGCGACCGATCGGGTCCCCGAGGCGCGAAATCTCAGGATCGCGCGCTCGGCGAGAACGCCTCCGAAACCGGAACTCGCGGGGGCATCACCCGAAGCCGGCCTCCTCGTTCCGCGGCGGAGCCCCAGGGTTCCGGGAGGAACGGTCCCGCCACCCGCGGGCCCCCGAGCAGCGCCGTCGTAGGGCTCTTTGAACCGGAGCCGCGCAGTCGACTCCGATGGTCGAGGCCGGGAGCGACGGGCAAGCACCGAACGGATGGCGGCCGATCGAGGATTCCCCGGAGGCCTACTCGAGTGGGACTCCCGCGCTGGACCGCCTCCTGGGAGGCGGCTATCCTCGGGGCGGGCTCGCGCTCCTGCATGCCGATCCCGCGGTCGCGCCCGACGATCTCGATCTGCTCGTCGCGCCGACCGTCCTGAACTTCCTCCACCACTCGCGCGGGGCGATGGTCCTCCTGCCTCCCCGAGACGATCCGACGTCGTTCCGGCGCCGCCTGACGAGATTCACGACGCGCCGGCGCTTCGACACGCGGATCCGGATCGTCGATTATTCGGGGGCGTTCGACCAGCTCCCGTACGTCACCACGATCGAGCGCGGCACGAAGGATCGTAAGATCGACCTCGCGAAGTTCGGGGCGGCCGAGCGAGCGGCCTCCGGAGGGCGGGGCCGACCGTACCTCGAGCTGCACGCGATCACGCTGCTCGAGCTCCTCGTCGGGGCCGAGAAGGCGGCGCGGATGATCTACTTCG
>JASHVI010000193.1 GCA_030039525.1 Thermoplasmata archaeon | reverse complement strand
CCTTCCTGTTGAGGCTCCCGAAGGTCTCCGACGCGGCGCGGAGCTTCTTCGACCTCACGGAGGCCGAGGCGGAGTGGATCCCGAAGGCGAGGCTCCCGAGGGAGCACGGCTACTCGGAGGGGCTGCTCCGTTTCGGAACGGCGCACCTGCCGATCGCCGTCGCGGCCTCCACCGCCGAGTACCGCTTCCTCACCGGTGCGCTGCGCGACCCCCCGGCCGACGCGCCCCTGCCCGTCGAACGGCATGTTTAAGCCGCCCGGTCCCGGCCATCGACCGATGACCCTGCCGGAGGGCCCGGCGGACCCGCCGCCGAGGAAACGGGCGCCCTGGAGCTTCAAGAGCCTCGTCGAGGACGTCTCGGGCCGCCCGATCTCCGAGTTCCAGGACCCGCCGGTCGCCCCGGCGCGCTCCGGAGCCGCGCCGCGGCTCGCCACCGACGTCCCGATCCCGGCGCTCGCGATCGACGCGGTGCCGGAGCCCCCCGAGGCCGGCGCGGAGGAGGAGGAGCTCGATCCCGTCGCCCGGATCTACCCGCCGCTCTCCGGCGCGACCGGTCGGCGGCTCCACGGCGCCGAGGCCGAGCACCACGAGGCGACGCTGCGGAGCGTCGAGGGCCCCGAGGAGCGCTCCGGGAGCGCCCTACGGCACCGGCAGCCCGGACCCTCTCGGCGGCCGGAGCGGATCTATCTCCACTACCTCCTCCTCCACCTCGACCGCCTCCACGACGGAGGGCTGAGGTACCTCAAGCACGCGGTCGACGAGGAGCTGGCGCACCGCGAGTCCGGGTCGACGCCCGCCGCGGCTCCTCCGGAGGGGCCCGCTCCGGCGGTGGCGATCCCCGCTCCGCCCGCCGTCTGAGCCGCTCGAAGACCTCGGGGTCGCGCTCGACCCCCACCGCGCGCCGGCCGAGCCGGAGCGCCGCCCAGAGCGTCGTTCCGGACCCTGCGAAGGGGTCGAGGACCGTCTCCCCGAGGCACGAGAACATCCGGATGAGACGCTCCGGGATCTCCGGGGGGAACGCCCCGGTGCGCCCGCCGTCGCCCTCCTGCGGGGCGCCCCGGATGTCGGACCAGATCTGGGAGAACCACCGGTCGCGCTCCGCCTTCGTGAACCGGCTCGCGAGTCGCGCGGGGTCCTTCGGGGGGAACGGGCGCGGACCTCCCTTGCGGAGCAAGAGGACGAACTCGCAGTCGAGCGTCACGTAGGCGCTGGGCGGCAGGAACCCCGAGCCGAGGAAGGCGTTCGGCTTGTTCGTGGGCTTCTTCCACAACAGATAGGGGAGGGGCCGGAAGCCGACGCGCTCCGCCGCGACCGTCGCCGTCGCGTGGTTCGGCCAGAGCCGGAACCCGTCCGGCCCGCGGCGAACCGCATCGCCGATGTTGAGCGCGAGGAGCCCGCCAGGGACCAGGACCCGGTGGGCCTCCCGGTACCCGGCCTCTAGGACCCCGTGCATCGCCTCGTAGCTGGTCGCTTCGAGCTCGCGGAACAGGGCGTCCCACTGGGGGATCATCGGGTACGGCGGCGAGGTCACGACGAGGTGGACCGAGCCGTCGGGGAGTTCGGGGATCGACCGGGCGTCCCCGTGCACCAGCCGGAGGGCCTCCTCGGTCACGGCGCCCCCGGGCGGAGCGGTGACGCGTTATTATCCGGCGCCCCGTACCACCGGCGTGCGGCTCGACCGCCCGGTCCTCCAGGTCGCCCTGGACTTCGAGAACCTCTCTCGCGCGCTGCTCGCCGCGCGGGAGGCGGTCGAGGGAGGCGCCGACTGGGTCGAGGCCGGCACCCCCCTCATCAAGTCCGAAGGGCTCGACGCCGTCCGGCAGCTGAAGAAGGCCTTCCCGAAGCACCGGATCGTCGCCGACATGAAGGTGATGGACACCGGCTCCTTCGAGGTGGAGATCGCCGCGAAGGCCGGGGCCGACCTCGTGACGGTGCTCGGGACGGCGGACGACGACACGATCGCCGACGCGGTGCGCGGGGGCCACAAGTACGGCGCCGACGTCGTAGTCGACCTCCTCAACGTCGCGGACCCGGTCGCCCGGGCCCGGCGCGTCGCCGAGCTGGGGGCCGCCGCCGCCTGCTGGCACGTCGGGATCGACATGCAGATGGCCGGCCGCACACCCTTCGGCGTGCTCGAGGAGATCGCCCGGGGCTCCCCGATCCCGATCGCCGTCGCCGGGGGCCTCAACTCCGAGACCGTCGCCGAGGCGACCCGGGCCGGGGCGCTGATCCTCGTCGTCGGGGGGGCGATCACCAAGAGCCCGGACGTCCGCGCGGCGACGGCGCGGATCCGCTCGGCGATCGACACCCGCACGGAGGTCCCCTCCGAGCTGTTCAAGCGGTACGGGGAGGCCGAGCTCCTGGAGGCCTTCCGGAAGGTGTCGACACCGAACCTCTCCGATGCGATGCAACGCCAGGGGGCGATGCACGGCCTCCTCCCGCACCTGAAGGACCCGAACCACCGGATGGCGGGTCCCGCGGTCACGGTCGTCACCCGGGACGGCGACTGGGCGAAGCCGGTCGAGGCGATCGACCGGGCGGGTGCCGGGGAGGTCCTCGTGATCGACGCGGGCGGGGGAACCACCGCCATCTGGGGAGAGCTCGCCTCCTGGAGCGCGCACGGACGGAAGATCGCCGGCGTCGTCATCGACGGCGCCGCCCGCGACATCGACGCGATCCTCGAGCTCGGGTTCCCGGTCTTCTCTAGAAGCGTCTCGCCGAACGCCGGCGAACCGAAGGGTCACGGAGAGATCGGGATCGAGGTCGTCGTCGGGGGACAGCGGGTCCGGCCGGGGGACTGGAT
>JASHVI010000192.1 GCA_030039525.1 Thermoplasmata archaeon | reverse complement strand
CAAGGCCGAGCGCGTCCGCGGTCTCCCCGACCCGGCGCTCGGGGCCCGGGGCGGCGCGACGCTCGGTGGAGCTCGCGAAGACGAGGTCCCCGTCGAGGGCCGAGTGGAACGGGGCGATCGACCGCGCGAGCCCCGTGTGCACCTGGGCGGCGACGCGGGCGAGGAGGCGTCGATCGATCGCGGGCTCGACGACCGCCAGCGCGAGGGTGGTGCCCCGGGCCCCGCCGAGGCCCGCTCGCCGGCCGCGCCCCGGAGGAACGACGTCGCCGTCGGGCCCCCGGGCTCCGGCGAGCCACGATCCATCGGAGGGGTCCCGGACCGCCCCGATGGCGTTCACCGCGACGAGCACGCCGACGCGGCCGAGGCCGGGCACCGCCTCGGAGGCGGAGCCCTCGCCACCGGGCATCGCCCGCTCCCGCCCGAGGTACTTCCCGACGGTCGCCCCGGCCCCGGCACCGAACGGCCCGGACCGGAGCGGTGTGCGGGCCGCCACGCGGGCCGCCTCGTATCCCAGGGGCAGGTAGTCGGGGATCGGGCCCCGCCGGCGAGGCAGGTCGAAGAGCGTCGCCCCGGAGATCGGGACCACCGGGTTGGGGTTCCGGAAGGCCGCGTGGCCCCCGCCGGTCTCGAGGATCCGCGTCCGCACCCCGCGGCCCGCGTCCAGGCCGAAGACGCTCCCCCCGGAGAAGAAGATCGCCCAGCGACGGCCGAAGGTCGCCTCCAGGGCCAGCGAGGCGGTGTCGTACGTGCAGCTCGCGCCGCCGCGCACGTCGACGACGGTGGGCGCGGGGCCGTCGAAGAGGACGGCCGTGACCCCGGACCGGTCGTCGGGGGTCTGGGCCCGGCCGACGCGCAGCCCGCCGAGGTCCGTCAGCGAGTCGCTCGTGGGAGCGCCGGTCGGGGCCGCGCGACGCACGGAGCTCGAAGGCCGCCGGCAGCCTTATTGCGTTACGGGGGTCGGCGGGCCGAATGCCCTCGAAGAAAGCGGCGAAGCCCACCGCTCCGGCCCGCGCGCCGGAGGAGGCTCCGGACGGCTTCCGGGTCCGGCGCGACACGCCCGTCGGCCGCCACGCCCTCCTCGAGGTCTTCCCCGGACTCGACCGGATGGAGACGGCGAGCCGCCAGGTCCCCGACCCCGCCGAGCGCGCGAAGCTCCACCACGAGACCTCGGTCGAGGTCGTCGACCAGGACATGTGGATGTACGTGGCCCCGTGGGAGCTCCCGAAGATCCCGCGGCGGGTCCGGTGGAAGCCGGTGACCACGCCGAACGTCGACTGCATCGTGATCGGCCAGGGCCACCTCCGCGAGAGCCCGACCCTCACCCTCTACCTCGACATCTTCCACGAGCTCTGCCACGTCCTGCAGCGCAAGGCCGGCCGGGAGCTCTTCCCGGAGGGGCTCAACTACGTGCAGCGGACGACGGAGGTCGACGCCTACCGGTTCGTCATCGACGAGGCCCACCGGTACGGCGTCGCCGAGGAGGTCCTCCGGGAGTACCTGCGCGTCGAGTGGATCGACGAGGCGGAGTACCGCGAGCTGCTCGTGGCCGTCGGCGTCCAACCCGCGTCCTGAGCGCCGGGCGCTCGCCGACCGGCGACCTCGGTTGCCGGACCGGCCATGAGTTTATCCCGTGCCTCCCGGGTTTTCCCCGGTACTCGGAAGGGGGGCGGCCGCCACGGACATCAAGTCGCCCGTCTCCATCCGCCCGTCGACCAGCGACCTCTGGTTCTTCGCCTACCTTCCGCTGGCCGTCTCCGACGGGATCGCGACGCCGCTGATCCCGCTCCTCGCGCTCCAGAAGTTCGGCGCGACCGCCTTCGCGGTCACGATCATCATCGCCGCGAGCGCGATCAGCCAGGTCCCGTTCACGATCATCTGGGGGAACCTCTCGGACCGGGTGCCGCACCGCAAGTTCTTCCTCGTCGGGTCGTTCCTCGCCACCGGCGTCAGCCTCGTCGCGATCGCGCTCGCCTCGAACCTCCTCACGTACTTCTGGCTCAACGTCGTCGAGGGGCTCGCCTGCGCCGCGAGCGCGCCGATCGGCACGATGCTCCTTTTGGAGACGCGCCACAAGCGCTGGTGGCCGCAGGACATCGGCCTCTTCGGGCTCATCTCGGGCGTCGGGACGACCGTCGGCCTCGGGCTCGGCATCCTCTGGCTCTTCGTCTTCGGCGTCAACGAGCCGGTCGTCCAGGCGATGACGGTGCTCCTGATGGTCTCGGGGGCGCTCGCGATCCTCTCGGCCGCGATCGCGTGGGCCTGGATCGAGGAGCCGGTCGCCCGCATCGAGCGCCGCACGGCCGCCGACCTCGTCGGCCTGCCGAAGGGGTTCCTCGAGCGGCTGCGCCACGTCAAGACCCGGTTCCTCAACATCGTCGAGCTCACCCGCGCGAAGGCGGAGCCGCTCCCGTCCCGGGAGCTCCTCTTCCTCGGCTCGCTCGGCGTCATGACCGTCGGCTTCGAGATGTTCTACGGACCGTTCCCGGTCTTCCTCTGGCAGAGCCACCACCTCTCCGACGCCGACGTCTTCATCGTCTACCTCGCCGCCAGCGCCGCCTCCACCTCGCTCTTCGCCCACTCCGGGAAGATCGTCGAGCGCCACTCGCCGAAGACCGTCTTCTTCGAGAGCCTCGCGGCGCGCTTCGGCGTCATGCTCCTCTTCCTGTGGGGTCCGATCTACATCCTCTTCGGCGCGAACCTCCCGTTCCTCACCGGCTGGATCGCGCTCCTCAACGCGCTCATGGGCGTGACCTGGGCCTTCGTGAGCACGGCGAGCACGCTCTTCCTGATCCGGCTCGTCGGACGTTCCAGCCGCGGGCGCGCCCTCGGCCTCTACAACGCGGTCGCCGGGGCCGGCGGTCTCTTCGGCACCGTCCTCGGCGGCTACCTCTTCGCGACCTACGGGGTCCACTTCGCCTACGTCGCGGCCGCGGGCGTGGTCGTCGCGGGGACGATGATGCTCCTCCCGATCCCGTACCACGTCTTCTCGCTCCCCCACGGGACCGGGCGCCACCGCCTCCGGGCCGCCCGCGCCCTCGCGGCGCCGCCCGCCCCCCGACGTCGGCCCCCCGTCGCCCCCTACGCGGAGGGCGCCGCCCGGCAGCGTTAAGCGAGGGATCCGAGTGGCCGCGGTCCCGGGAGGTTCGCGGCGATTCCCGAGACGGCCGGGGAGCGGGTCGGGCGTCGGCTGACCCACTTCCTCTCCCACCCGGTCCTCTGGACCCGGTACGTCTGGGTGCGCGAGCTGCGCCGCCGGGAGGTCCGGTTCGAGGTGAACCCGCGCTTCGCCGACTGGCGCCCCGGCTGGCGGGTGTCGCGTCGGCCGCTGGCCCGGATCCTCGGGCGCAGCCCGGAGGCCCTCGACCCGTTCTTCGAGGAGCTCGCGCCGCTGCACGCGCGCCTCGTCGACGAGGCCGGCCGGTTCCCGAGCGCCGGGGCCCTCATGCAGGCGCCGGAGCTCTACGTGGTGGTCCGGGCGATGCACCCGACGTGGGTCGTCGAGACCGGGATCTCGAGCGGCTACAGCGCCCGG
>JASHVI010000022.1 GCA_030039525.1 Thermoplasmata archaeon | reverse complement strand
GGGACCGGCGCGCCGACCTCCGGATCCGGGATATCGCGCGCGCCGCGACGCGTCGGGTACCGGCGGTGGCGCCACGTCCCCCACCCGCCCAGGGACGCGACCTCGCGGCCGCCCGCTTCGCCGGCGAACCAAGGGATTATCTCTGCCGACGGGCAAGCCGCGTCGGGTATGGGGACCGAGGCGTTCGGCCTGGCTCTCCTCCTCGCCCTCCTCGCGGCGGCCGGCTCGGCCGGCGCGGTCGGAGCCTGGTCCCGCTACCACGAGGCCCGCCTGCTGCTCGTCGCGGCCGCGCAGTGGATCCTCCTCGCCCTCGGGGTGCTCTTCGCGTACGGCCAGGTCTCGACGCACCCCCCGGCCGACGCCCACGTGCCGCTCCCGGTCCTCGCGGCGCTCGCGCTCGTGGCCCTCTTCCTCGTGGCCGGGAGCCTCATCCCCCGGCGGCGCAGCGGTTGACCGAAGACGCCCCGACGCTCCGGGAGCGACGGCAGGTCTACGACTCGATCGTCGCCGCCCCGGGGATCAGCGCGCGGGAGATCCAGCGCGCGGTCGGCCTCGGCTGGGGAGAGACCACGGCCCACCTCCTCCGCCTCGAGGAGGCCGGGCACGTCGAGCGCCTGCGGGGGACGCACCAGGACTTCTTCGTCGTCCGAGCGATGCCATCGGGGTCCCGGGGGGAGCAGGCCCTCGCCGCCTCCCCGGCCGCGGGCCAGTTGCTGGTCGCGCTCCTCGAGGATGGAGAGCTCCCGCTCGACGTGCTGGCCCGGCGGATCGGGCGCAGCGAGGCCCGAACCTCCTGGGAGCTCCGGCGCCTCGTCGCGCTGGGCGCGCTCTCCTCGACGATCCGCGAGGGCCGGCCGGTCTTTGCGATCCGCGATCGAGGGGTCGCCGGTCGCATCCTCCTCCGGCGCCCCCGGGGGGCCGTGGAGGGCGCGATCGACACGTACGCCGACTCCTGGGCCGAGCTCCTTCCTCCCTAGCGGCTCGGACCCCACCCCAAAGATTATCGAGATACCGCCGGCTCGTGGAACGGTCGCGCTGAGGGCTCCATGGTCGGACTTGCCCCCCGGTCGATCGCCGCCTCCCGGCGCTGGAGCTCGGCGGAGGCGCTGCTCCCGGCGCTGGCGGTCGTGGCCCTCGTGGCGCTGCTGCTCGTCGCCTCGCCCCCGACCGCCTCCGGCCCGCCGGCGACCTCCGCCGTGTGGTCCTCCCCCGGCACCTTCAACAACAGCCTCCTGGCCGCGCGACCCGGCGCGAGCGTTCCGGGGGTGACCGTGGCGAACGCGAGCGATTCCTTCCCGTACGGGCTGAACCTCTCGGCGGTCAGCCTCCAGGAGTACCGCGGCCCCGGCGGCCTCATCGCCCAGGCCGACCTGGCCGCGGCGAGCTGGCGGGTCACCAACTCGAGCACGTCGGCCGGGCTCGCGATCAGCTACTTCGCCGACGTCGGCGAGGCGCGGCCGTACAACTCGACGCTGCTCGCCACCGTCGGGGTCTTCCTCAACCTGACCGCGTTCGCGGGCGCCGGGACGACCGAGACCGGCGCCACCTCGGTGTCGGTCGCGCTCGCCGTGCTCAACTGGAGCTGGCTAAGGAGCACCGACTCGCTGGCCGTCGCGTTCTCGGTCGCCCCCAACGACTCGTCGATCGAGCACCTCGCGTCGGGCCCGACCGACACCCTCTACTGCGTGCCGGACGACGGCGCCCCCGCCCTCGAGTACCTCACGTGGGACCCGACCGCGACCGGGGTCGTCCCCGGGGGAGCGACCCTGGTCCTCTCGGCCGTCGCGCAGGTCTCCGGCTCCCCGGAGGCCTCCACGCTGACGGTCGATGTGGAGGGCGCCAACTCCACGCTCCGGCACCTCGAGCTCGGCCTCCGCGCCGGCATCCTCGTCCCCCCGGCTACGGCGGGCGTCTCCGAGCGACTCGCCGTCCTCGGCGTCCTCGGGGCGGCGGTGATCGCCGTCGTGCTCACCGTCGGCGCCCGCCGCCTCCGCGAGCGACCGCCGGTGATCCCCGAGCGGGGTCGCTAGGGCCGCCGAGCCGCGGCCGCGGGCCGACGCTACTCGAGGGCCGGAGCCCTCGGCCAGAGCGCGCGCTGCGCCGTCGCGTGCAGGACCTCCCCGGAGCCGTGCGCGAGGTCCCCGGACCGGACGTCGCGCCACCGGCGCTCGAACGGCAGCTCGTTCGAGTACCCCCGCCCCCCGTGGAACTGGACCGCGTGGTCGAGGGTCCGGAGCGCCACCCGGACCGAGAGCGACTTCGCCATCGCCGCCTCCGCCTCGACCGGCTCCCGGGCGTCGTAGCGCTCGAGCACGCGGCGCGCGTAGAGCGTCGCCGCGTCGCCGTCGACCCAGTCCTCGACCAGGGGGAACGCGACGGCCTGACGGTCCGAGAGCGGGTGGCCGGAGACGCGACGCGCCCCGACGTGCGCCCGGGTCTCCTCGAGCGATCGCCGGGCGACCCCGAGGTAGATGAGGGCGAGCAGGCCCCGCTCCCGGGTGAGCTCGGGGAGCACGTACTCGAGGGCCTTCCCCTCCTCGCCGATGCGCAGCGCCGCGTCGATCGGGACGTTGTCGTAGCGCACGGAGCCCCGACGCATCCACCGCTCCCCGAGGTCGTCGACCACGCGCCGCTCGATCCCCGCCCGGTCCTGCGGGACGAGGAAGGCGGACAGTCCCGAGGTCCGCGGCTCCCGAGGGACCCGGGCGTAGACGATCGCCGCCTCCGCGTCGGCGGCGAAGGCCGCCTGGCTCTTCGTGCCCCGCAAGCGGTAGCCGTTCGGGCCGTCGGGCCGGGCCTCCATCGCGAGCTCCCGGAGCCCCGAGCCCGCCGTAGGCTCGGTGAGCTGGTTCCCGATCAGGAGCTCGCCCCGGCACAGCGGAGCGAAGTAGTCGCTCCGGAGCGCCTCCGACCCGTGCGAGGCCAGCACGCTCGAGAACTCCGGCTGCAGCATCAGCTTCGCGAAGGCCGTCGCGCCGGACCGGTAGGCCATCCGGTACAGCGCCGCACCGGTCTCCGCCGCGGAGAGGCCCCGCCCTCCGTCGCGGGTCGGAAGGCTGAGGCCCAGCAGGCCCCGCTCCGCGAGCCGGCGGAACTCCTCGCGCGGGAACCGGGGCTTCCGGTCGAGCTCGGCGGCGAGGGTCGCGAGGTCGAGCTCCTCGCAGAGCGAGTCGATCTCCGGCCCCATGCGGGCGGCCGGCAGCGGCGGGTCGGGGAGGCTCACCGGTCCTCCCCGGGCCCGGCCCCCGGTTCCGCGCCGATCGTGCCCGAGGCGGAGAGCGCACGCACGCGCTCCGGGGGATACCCGAGGATGGTCTCGAGGATCTCCCGGTTGTCCTCTCCCAGCCGGGGAGCGCCGCGCCAGATCCGGCCGGGGGTCCGATCGAAGGAGGGCACGATGCCGGCGCCCGTCACCGGTCCGGCCACCGGATCGGTCCACTCGAGGAACATCCCGCGGGCCCGGTAGTGCGGGTCCTTCGAGAGCGCCGCGATGTCCCGCACCGGGGCGATCGCCACGTCCGCGGCGCGCGCGGCGGCCTCGAGCTCATCGGCCGACCGGGCCGCGCAGAACGCCGAGAGGATCCGGTCGATCTCCTCCCGGTCGCGTCGGCGCGCCTCGGGGTCGTCCCATTCGGTGCGGTCGATGCCGACGAGCGCGCAGAGGCTTCGCCAGCTCTCGTCGGTGGGGGCGGCCACGGCGACCCACCCGTCCCGGGCCCGGTACAGGTCGTACGGGTAGAGCCTCGGATGGCCCCGACCGTGGCGTCCTCGGACCACGCCCCGGGCGAAGTAATCGAGGGCGAGGTTCTCGAGCAGCTGGAAGAACACCTCGTACTGGGCGACGTCGATGGACTGCCCGACGCCGGTCCGCTGCGCGCTCACGTACCCCATGAGCGCGGCCCCCGCCGAGGCGAGGCCGGTGACGGTGTCGTTGAGGGCCGTTCCGGAGCGCGCCGGCGGGGCGGGATCGGGCTCCCCCTGGAGCGAGAGGAAGCCGGAGTAGGCCTGCGCCACGAGGTCGAAGGAGGGGGCCCGAATCCGGGCGGGGTCCCCGGTCCGCCCGAAGCCGGAGACGTGGACGATCGTGAGCCGGGGAGCCGCCGAGCGCACGGTCCCGTCGTCGAGGCCGAGGCGGTCGTACGTCCCCGGCCGGGAGGACTCGATCCAGATGTCGGAGACCTTGAGGAGGTCGAGGAAGACCTCCCGGCCCTCGGGTCGCTTCAGGTCGAGGCCCAGGGAGAGCTTGTTCCGGGAGTACTGCACCCACGACTCGGAGACCCCCTCCCCGTCGCTCCCACCCCACGGGAGCCGGGGCGGGAGGCGGCGCGTCGGGTCGGCGTACGGCGGCCCGAACGGCGGGCCCTCCACGTGGACCACCTCGGCGCCGAACTCCCCGAGGTACGAGGCGCCCCAGGGTCCGGCGACCAGGCGACCGGAGTCGACCACCCGGATCCCGTCGAGCGGGCCGAACGGCGGGACGATGCGCGCCCTCGCCGCGTCCGTCATTCCGGAGCCCGCCGGAGCCGCCGGCCGCTTAAGGGATGGTCCCGCGCGGGCG
>JASHVI010000191.1 GCA_030039525.1 Thermoplasmata archaeon | reverse complement strand
GCGAGACGAGGTCCGGGTCCTCGAGGAAGACGAAGAGGAATCCGTCCGACGTGTGGAGGAAGAGCCCGTCCGGCGTGGATCGTACCGAGTCGGGGCGCTGTCCCATCCCTTCCGCGACGGAACCCACGAGCTCGGCGAATCCCGGCGGGGCCATCGCCACACCGAGCGCCGCCCGTTAAATAACCCCCGAGATGCATCGGCGCTCGGCGTGCGGTTCGAGGAGATCGCGGAGTACCTTCCGCGCCTGGAGCGCCGCATCCGGTCCGACTACCGGACGGAGCGGCGTCGCGTCGGCCCCGAGTTCCGTCCGTACGTGGACGCCCTCGCGGAGTTCACCCTCCGGGGCGGCAAGCGGCTCCGGGCCCTGCTCGTGCTCGCGGGCTATCATCTCGCGACCGGACGGCGGCCCGATCCGGCGCTGCCGGCCGCGGCCGCCTTCGAGCACTTCCAGACCTGGATGCTCGTCCACGACGACATCATCGACCACTCCGACACCCGCCGCGGGGGGCCCACGATGCACCGACGCTTCGAGCGGGAGCTGCGGGGCGGCGCCCCCTCGGCCCGTCCCGAGGAGTACGGTGCGGCCATGGCGATCACGCTCGGCGACCTCGCCGAGCCGTTCACGGTCGGCGCGCTCCTCGGGGTCGACGTGGCTCCGGGCCGACGCCTCGAGGCGCTGGGGGAGTACGTGCGGATGACCCGGGAGACGGCGTACGGACAGGCGCTCGACATCCGCAACGCGACGCGAGCGCTCGAGCGGGTGCGGGAGCCGGACGTGCTCGCCGTCCACCGATACAAGACGGCCTACTACACCGTCGCCGGACCCCTGCGGACCGGTGCGTTCCTCGGCGGTGGCTCCGCCCCGCTGCTCCGGGACCTCGAGGCGGTCGGCCTCGACTACGGCGTCGCCTTCCAGCTCCGCGATGACGTGCTCGGGGCCGGGTTCGACTCGGCGGCCATCGGGAAGAGCGCGAACGACCTTGTCGAGGGGAAGCGCACCCTCCTGGTGATCCGGGCATGGGCACGGGCCGACGCGGCCGGCCGAGCCGCTCTGGCCCGCGCCGTCGGCAACCCGAAGGCGACGGACCGAGACGTCGCCGAAGCGCTCGAGGTCATCCGATCGACGGGGAGCCTGGCGTACTCCGAGGCTCGGATCGCGGCGCTGGCGTCCCGGGCCGATCGGCGGGTCGCGCGCAGCCGGAACCTCGATCGGTCCGGCAAGGAGCTCCTGCGGGCCATCGGCGAGCGTCTCGTGCGGCGCTCCGCCTGAGCCGACCGGCGACGGAGACGGCCCTAGGCTCCTTCGGACGGGACGGCGGTCGCGAGCCCGGCCGCCTGAAGGGCCTCGGAGAGCTCGCGCTGCATCGTGGTGTAGCGCTCCTTCAGGTGGTTCTCCTGCCGCTCGACGGCCTTGACGCGGACCTCGAGGGTCTCCTTCTCCTCGCCGAGGATCCCCTCGACCTCCGCCCGGTCCTTCGCGCGGACCAGTAGGCCCCCGATCGGACGGTAGATCGGCGCGTCGGCGGGGATGTTCTTCAGCTCCTCGAGGGTGTGGGTCGTCTCCCGGAGCTTGAGGTCGAACTGGAGCCGCTGCTGGGCGACCGCCTGGAGCTCGGCCTGCAGGCGCTGGAACTGCTTGAGGTCGTTCTGGATCTTGGCGGGGATCGCCACGACGCGGCCACGCCGGGCGGCCGAGATAAGAGCTTCGCAGTCCGGCCTCAGGGGCCGGGCAGGGCCGCGGACTCGGCGGCTTCGGCGAGCTTCACCCAGCCGAGGAAGGTCTGGACGGCGGCTCGGAGGGCGCCGGTGTCCCGGGCCTCGATCCGCAGCACGACGGTCTCCGCGGTCGGGGCATCGAGCGCCGCCCGCGCTCGAGGCACCTCCCGCGCGGACTCCGGCGCGAGGACCCGGTAGAGCCGGTCCGCGGAGGCGGCGTCCCGGCAGCGGACCTCGAGCCGGGCCTCCCAGAGCCCGTCGGGGTTCACCGGGAGAGCTCCGGGGCGAGGCGGGCGAGGACCCGATCGGTCTTCGCGGCCGCGGCGGCGACGTACCGGGCGGGGTCGAGCGCCTGGTCGATCTCCTCCGGCGAGAGCCGGGCCGTGACGAGCTCGAGCTCGTGCGCGCGCTTCGCGAGGGTGGCCGGACGGTCGACGCCCCCGCGCGTCAGGCCGCGCAGCGCCTCGTGGGCCTCGCCCCGGGGGACCCCGTGGGCGACCAGCGCGAGCATCAGCCCCTCGGTCATCGGCGCACCGGGGGAGTCGGCGAGGACCTTGCGCATCGTCTCGACGCGCACGTCGAGGTGGCGGAACACGTCGGTGAGCTTCGTGAGGACATCGTCGGCGAGGACGAGGGCGTGCGGGAGCACGAACCGCTCGTTCGCCGAGTTGGCGAGGTCCCGCTCGTGCCACTGGACCATGTTCTCGAGCGCCGGCAGGGCGAGGGCGCGCAGGAACCGGGAGATCGAGGAGACGTTCTCCGACAGCATCGGGTTGCGCTTCTGGGCCATGGTCGAGGAGCCGACCTGGGCCCCCTCGTCGAACGCCTCCTGGACCTCGCCGATCTCCGTGCGCTGGAGGTTCCGTACCTCGGTGGCGAGCCGCTCGGTGGTCCCGGAGAGGAGCGCGAGGAAGTTGGTGAGCTCGGCGATCCGGTCCCGCCCGACCAGCTGCGTCGGGGCCTCCTCCGCCGCGAGGTCGAGGCGCTCCATCACGAGGTCCTCGATGCGCTCGGCGTGCTCCCCGAAGCTCGCACCGGTGCCGACGGCGCCGGACATCTTCCCGACCACGACGCGCGGCGACAGGTCGTCGAGCCGGCGGCGCTGCCGCAGGACCTCCGCCGCGGCGACCGCCATCTTGTACCCGAAGCTCTGGGGCACGGCGTGCTGCCCGTGGGTGCGGCTCACCTGCGGGGTCGCGCGGTGGCGCCGGGCCTGGTCCGCGAGGGTCCGGGCGAGCTCGGTGAGGTCGGCCCGCAGGATCGTGAGGGCGTCGCGGAGCTCGAGCGCGAGGGCGGTCTCCGTGATGTCGGCGCTCGTCGCCCCGAGGTGGACCCAGGCGCCGGCCGGCCCGGCGGCCTCCGCGAGCGCGCGGGAGATCGCCATCACGTCGTGCTTGAGCTCGGCCTCGAGCTCGTCGACGCGTTCCAGCGAGACGGCGCCGGCCTCGACCGCGCGGTCGATCGCCCGGGCGGCGTCGGCCGGCACCAGCCCGACGGTCGCCTCCGCCTGGGCGAGCGCCGCCTCGACGCGCAGGGCCCGCTCGAGGCGGGCCGCCCGAGAGAAGAGCTCTCGGACCTCCGCGCGGCCGTAGCGGAAGTCGAGCGGGCAGATGTACGAGGCCGTCTCCTCGCCCACGGCCGCCCGACCCGGGGGTCGCTATTTACCGATGCGGTCGGAGACCCTCGCCCGGTCCGCTTCGACGCTCGGCCGCTGGGGAACCCGATGAAGCGCCCGGGCGATCCCGCTGCCGTACTGGAGGGCCCGCTTCGGGCGGCGCGTGAGGGCCGCGGGGAGCCCGTGGCGTTCCGCCACGTCCCGAAGCCAGCCCTTCGGTTCGCCCGCGCGATGCCACTCCGACGGCGGGAGACGCAGCGCCGCGCGGCGCACTTCCCAATCGAGGAACGGCGCGCGCAGCACCCGCCCGAGGGCGAGGGCCCGTTCGAAGGTCCACGGCCAATCGGTGTGCTCGAGCCGGTGCAGGTCGAGGCGCCGACGTTCCTCCGCCGCGGTGGCCGAGAGGTCCCGGAAATGCGCGTAGCCCCCGAAGAGC
>JASHVI010000190.1 GCA_030039525.1 Thermoplasmata archaeon | reverse complement strand
GCGCAAGGTTGGGACCTCAGGTCTCCACGATTCGGAGAAGCCTAATTCCAGAGCCGGTCGACGCCAGCGAGAAAGCCGCGTGGACGCCGCTGCCGGTCAACCGGGCGTCTTGCTCGATCCATCCGGTGTTCGCGGAAAATAGTAGTGCGAAGTAGAGATAGTAATGGTCTCCCGTGGTGAACGTCGCGTTGATTCGTAACGGCCACGAATCCCGCCCTCGCATCGACGTAACGCCCCAGGACCCCTTCGAGAAGACTATGCACGAGGGAGCACCGACGGATGGAACCCCACAAGAGGTGCCGTTGATCGCCGACGCGTAGGCGACCGGGAACTCCCCCGCCGAAAAAAAACTCTGCCCTGTCGTGTTGTCCGTGACGAGAGCGACCGCTTGCACGGACGCCCCGGAATACAATGTACAATTATCCGTGAAGGCTCGTCCTCTGAATCTTGGTACAAAATCGCAGGTACCGAGCCGAGAACTAGCAGCGAAGGAGCCGAGGTAGGAGAAGTTGACGAAGATCGTCGGCTTGCCGGAGACGTGGGAAAGTGGGAACCATCCTCCGACTGATCCGTTCGCTTCTGCGGTCGAGCCGACGGTCCCATTGAGCGGGATGCGTGGCGCCGACGCGCACGAATGCGAGTTCACGGAGAACTGCGCTCCGCCCCGACCCGTGGTCAGATCGAAGTTGGGAGCTACCCTAATCGCGGCGGTGCTGCAAGCCTGGGCGTAGGTCGAGTTCGAGGCAATGGCGGTCCCCCGGTACGGCGGGGAAAGCGAGACCACCGAGGGCCCCCTCGCAGCGGACTTGGAATCGCCGACTGGGACTAGGAGTAGCAGTAAGAGCATCAACGCGGCTTGAAGCAAGCCGGCCGCCATCGGACGCGGGTCCGACCGACACCTTCTGTAGGCAAGGCGTGCTCTGACCGAGGTGGGCATTCATCCCACGAGGCCCTTCCCCTTCTAATCGTTCCGGAGTATCGCACTTGTACAACCTCGGTGCCCGGTCGCCCTCGGTCGTTGCCATCCCGTTCGCTCCGTCCTGCGTTTGGGCTCTATCAAACTCTAGGAGGAGCTGCTTCCTTCGTTCGGTGAGAAGCGTCTGCTGACCTTGTCGAACCGGAGCACGGGAGAGTGCCGCCCGGTCGTGGCTACGGCAGGGGATTTCGGTGTCGACCCTGCTGTACAAGTTTGATACCTCTCGCATCCGGGGCGGCGGTGGGTATCCCTCGGCTCTACCGGGCCCACCGCGTGCACAGCTCTCGAGCCGCGCTCTCCGCGGGCGGAGGCGGCGTTAGGCAACGGCTTACGCGCCCTCGGTCGGGCTGACGCCGCCTCGGCGTCGCTGCTGCCGCGCCCGGATTTCCTCCCGGTAGAACGCGCGGGCGAACTCCGATTCCTCCGGGCCGATCCCGATAGGCCCGGAGCCGCCATCGCGGAAGTAGCCGAGGAGCGCGGCCGCCGCGGCAAGCTTCACCGCGCGAGACTTGAGCCTCGGCGAGAAGGTCGGATGCGGGGAGGCGGCGAGCCCTTCCTCGCTCACCTTCCGCAGCGTCTCGTAGAGGCCGGCCTCCAGCCGTACCGGTCGGAACGGGAACCGCCCCGAGACGAGCGGGTGATGGCTCTCGATCGCGTGCACGAGCGTCAGGTGGTCCCGGAGCCGCTCGGCGAGGTCGAACTCGAGCAGGCCGAGCTCGAGCCGCTCGGCGCTCCGCTCGACGGCGCGGAACCGCTCCCGCGTCATCGGGTGGAAGCGCAGCAGCATCCGGTCCTCGAGCGCGGCGAAGTTCGGGTCGGCGATCGTCGTCCAGTAGTCGGAGGCACCGGCCGTCCGGACGTTGTAGTTCACGGAGAAGAAGGAGCGGAAGGTGTACGGCCCGACCGTGCCGAGCGTCGTCTCCCAGCGGACCTCCCGCTGCTCCATGACGAGCTTGAGCGGCTCGACCATCCCCTTGAACTTGAACCAGTCGTTGAACTCGGGGACGATGAAGTTGAACGTCCGCCCCGAGTAGAAGGCCCCGACGCGCAGGAACTGTGCCGGCGTGATCCCGCCGCAGTAGCGGTTGCGGCCCGGCAGGCCGTGGGGAGGGACGCCGCTCCGAGGATTCCCCCGTACGAGGTCGTCGATCGAGAAGCTCTTGCCGGTCCCCGGGGGACCGAAGAGCGCGAGGTGGAATCCGGTGGACCCGGTCGGGCGTCCGGTCGGGGCCCAGAGCGGGACGTCCGCGAGGGCGTACTGCTGCAGGAGCGCGAGCAGGGAATCGGTGTACAGCGCCTCGCCGAACAGCGATCGGAGATACTCGGAGAGCCGCCCGATCGAGAACTGCCGTCCGAAGGCGACCGTCTCCGCGAGCCGACGGTGGAGGATCTCACGCAGCCGCTCGAGGAACTCCGAGTCCATCGAGCGGATCTCCTCCCCCTCGTCCGGCACGGGCATGAGACCGGTCCCCTCCGGACCTTCGGGCGGGAGCGACTCGGCGGCGAGGTGTCCGGCGAGCTCGCGGGGGTAGGGAACTACGAACGCCCGGTCGCCGCGGGCGCCGGGAGCGTCTCCCAGGAGCCCGCGCCTCTTCAGGCGGCCGAGGACCCGCGAGGGGTCGGCGAAGATCCGCTCCTTCAGGAGCCTCGCCCGGAGCTCCGACACCCGGAACGTCGGGGCCCCCGTCGCGACGCCGCGGACCGCTCGACGGCGCTCGATCTCCTGGACCAGCGCCGCGATGACGCGCGCGATCTCGGCGTCCTCCCCGGCGGGTTCGGCCTCGATCGTCGGGCGCACGGCTTTCGGGAGGACGTGAGCTTCTATATCGGGCCCGCGCCCGACCGGAGAGCGTGCCGAGAGCCGCCGCCG
>JASHVI010000189.1 GCA_030039525.1 Thermoplasmata archaeon | reverse complement strand
GAGCTCGAGGAGCCGGTCGTTCGGGATCGTGATCACCGTGTCGATGGAGGAGCGGAGCCGCTCCAGCCCCCAGAGCGCGTTCTCCGACCGGACGAGCCCCTCCGAGGTGAACGGGAGGGTGCAGACCGCGATCGTGAGCGGGCTCCCGCCGTTCGCGTCCTTCGCCACCTGGGCGACGACCGGCGCGGAGCCGGTCCCCGTGCCGCCGCCGAGGCCGAGGGTGATGAAGACCATGTCCGAGTCGGCGAGCGCCTTCTTCAGCTCGTCCTCCGCCTCGTGGGCCGCCTGCTCGCCGACCTGGGGGACCGCGCCGGCGCCGAGCCCGCGGGTGAGGCGACGACCGAGGAGGATCTTCTTCGGGGCGTGGATCGCCAATAGGTGCTGCGCGTCGGTGTTGCAGGCGAGCATCTCGGCGCCGCTCAGCCCCTCCTCCGCGAGCCGGTTGATCGTGTTGCAGCCGCCGCCGCCGCAGCCGACGACCTTGATGTTCGTCTTGAGGGAGGCGAGGACCGCCTCGAGCTCCGCGTCGTCCCCGGACGGAGGCGGGGGCGGGGCCTGAGCAGCGCGTCGTGAGTCGGCGGGGAGGTGGGCCAGGATCTCCTGGGCCAGCGGGCGCATCGGCACCGAGTTTCCCTCGCGCGGGGAGCCACTTCCCATTATAAAGCATACTTTGGCTTCGAGGGGAATCTCCGTGCGCTACGAGCGTTGGGCCCCGTTGTACGAGCAGATCCGCGCCGCCCTCGGCTACGGGTGGGCCCCGGAGGAGCGCTCCGCGAAGCGCCTCCGGGAGCTGCTCGACGGCCGGGGGGACGCTCGCGCCTGGGAGCGTCTCGACGCGCGCCTCGCGGGGCGCGACGCGGTCGTCGTAGGGCTCGCGCCGCGCTCGGGACCGCCCCCGCTCTGGCGCCTCCCGCCGGCCCCGCGCTCTCCCGCGCTGCTCGCGGCGGATGGCGCGGCCCGGACGCTGCTCGACTCGGGCCTCGTGCCGGACGTCGTGGTCACCGACCTCGACGGACCGGTCCCCTCCGAGATCGCGGCGCAGTCGCAGGGGGCGGCCGTGGTCGTCCACGCCCACGGCGACAACCTGGCCGCGCTGGAGCGTTGGGTGCCGGCCTTCGGGGAGGAGACCCTCGGCACCTGGGCGGGGGCGCCCCAAGGAGGGCTCCGGAACCCGGGCGGATTCACGGACGGGGACCGGGCGGCCTTCGTCGCGGCCGCCGCGGGAGCGCGTTCGATCCTGCTGTGGGGGTTCGACCTCGACCGGGTCGGCCCGGAGGAGCCGGACCCTGCGCGCAAGCTGGCGAAGCTCCTCTGGGCCCGGAAGGCCCTCGGGCTCCTCCGGACGGAGCCCGGGGTCGACCTCCGGTGGTGGGACCCGGACGGGTCGGTGCGGCCCGTTCCGGAGGAACCGGGCGGTCCCGGAGGGGCGTGAGCGGCCCCGCGGCACCGACGACGGCGCACCGGCTCAGTCGAGGGGGCCGGAGACCCAGTAGACGGCCTGCGGGCCGTTCTCGTACAGCGGGACGAACGGGGCGGCCTCGAGCCAGGCCGTCGCCGAGGCGCTCATCGGTTCGGCGAGCCCGCTCGGGTTGAGCGCGACGCCGGTGCTCCGCATGGTCGCGTCCACGGCGACCGCCTGCACGGGGAGGAGGGTGTGCGGGGCGAGGCTCTCGTTGAGCTCGGCCGAGGCCGCCGAGCGATTCTCGCCGGTGAACAGGGCGGGGGTCGTGTCCCAGGTCGCCCGCGCGTCGTCGAACCCGAAGAGGAGCGAGCTGACGCGATGGTCCGAGGCGATCACCGTGCCCCCGGGGAGGTTCGCCCCGGACCACTCGCCGAGCGCGGCGTCGGCCGGGGTGAGCCCCTCCTGGAAGTGGCCAAGGTCTGCGGCCGGCGGGAAGGCGATCGCGGCGTTCGCCGCGAGGAGGAGGAGCGCCCCCGCGGCCACCGCGGCGGCGCCCCGGCCCCCGTAGGCGTCGCGCGCCCGCGCCGCCCATCGGACGAGCGCGAGCGCCGCGAGGAGGCCGAGCGGGATCACCAGGTACTCCGCGTGGCGCGTCGGGGGGAGCACCGAGCTCGCCGTGACGAGCCCGAAGATCGCCGAGCCGCCGATCGCCAGCAGCCAGGCGAGCGCGAACGGCCCCAGCCGGCTCCCGCCGGCGAGCCGACGCGTGCCGCTCGCGACGACGCCGAGGACGAGCACCGGCGTGAAGAAGAGGAGCTCCCCGACCGTCGCCGTCTGCGTCGTGCCCGGGACGGGGACGACGGTGAGGAGGGCGATCCCGCCGAAGATCAGCACCGCGAGGATCCCCGCGTCCCGCGCGACGGACCGGTCGCTCGGGAAGGAGACGGGGAAGGCGTGGCCCGGGTGGCGGCGCCGCCAGGAGATCAGCAGCCCGGCGAGCGTCGTGAGCAGGATCGCCCCCGCGGCGACCGCGATGCCGATCGCGCGGGCGCTGAGGCCGAAGAGCTTCGAGGTCCCGATCACCGTCGCGACGAAATCCGGGGCGAGCCCGAACCAGTAGGCGTCGAGGGCGATCAGGAAGCCGGCGAGGAAGACCAGCTCCCGGAGCGGGAAGCGTCGGCTCCAGCCGCCGGGCCGGAAGAGCTCGTAGACGACGAGGCCCCCGAGGGCGCCGACCAGGAAGAAGTAGCTCGAGAGGTGGTGGGTCAGGATCACCGCGCCGGCGGTCAGGGAGAGCGGGAGGTACCAGCGCGCGTCGCTCCGCCCCTCGACGAACATCCAAAGGGCGGCCACCCCGAGCAGATCGCCGAGGGCGAGCGGGGCCGGATGCGCCATCGAGAAGGCCCGGGGCATCGCCACGGAGGCGAACCCGGCGCCCAGGAGGGCGACCGCCTCGTTCGGCACCAGCCGGCGGAACAGCAGGAAGAGCGGGACGACCGAGAAGGCCGAGAGGAGCGGGATCGACAGGATGAGGGCCGTCTCCGCGCCCACCCCGGTCGACTGGGCGACGCCCCCGGCGACCACGAAGAGCCCCGGGAAATCGGGGTACCCCGTGCCCCAGCCCTGGTACGGACCGCCGATCGGCAGGCGGCCGTTCGCGATCAGATCGACGGTGAGGCGGTAGTACTCGCCGGTGTCCGACCCGAAGTAGGCGAAGGAGAGGTCCGGGGAGAGGTAGAGCGCGGCCAGGAGCAGGAAGCCCCCCGCGAGCAGGAGCAGGTAGCCCCCGAGGAGCCGACGGGGAGACGCCGGATCCGGGGCCACCCCAAGGGCCTCCGGCGGGCTCCGGTCCACGGTCCGGAGAGACGGGCCGGCGTCTAAAACCCTCGGGCGCACCCCCTCGGGGAGGCCTGCGAGCGCCGGCGAGAATTACGAATTCACCAACCCATAAATAGGGGGGCAAAGTGGGGGCCGAGCGTCATGCCCTCCCCCTCGAGGAAGGGGCCCTCGACGAAGAGCCGGCCCGCCCCCCGCAAGCCCGTGAGCGGGCGATCGAAGGCGCCGGCGAAGCCGAAGAGCCCGCCGCCTCGGAAGGCGCCGCCGAAGCCGGCGCCCAAGAAGCCGGCGAAGTCGAGCGCTCCGAAGCCCGCCGCCTCGCCGGCCGCGAGCCCGGCCCCCGAGCCCCGCCGGAGCGACTCCCGGCGCCACCTGCTCTCGCTGGCCTTCCTGCGCGACGGAGACGAGTTCCTCGCCCGGCTCGAGACGGACGGCGGCCAGATCACGGAGCTGAAGAACCGGTCCCTGGACCAGCTCCTCACGCTGGTCGCGGGCGAGCTCGAGGACCTACTCGAATAGTCCCGGCGCCCCGCCGCCCTGGAACCGGGCGAGGAGCGACAGGTTGAGGAGGTACCGGCGCGCCGGTCGGCCCGAGGCTCCGAGGAGGACGAGGGCGGTCGGTTCCGGGGCGAGGAGCCCCGCGGGGTACCGGCTCTCGACCCGCACGTCGATCGGGACGGTCCGGCCGTAGACCCGGCGGCGCCCCGAGAACTCCGTGAGGACGGTGGCGTCCGAGCGGAACTCGACACCGCGCGGCGTCCGGGCGAGGGTGAGGAAGAAGCCGCCGACCCCGAGGATCACCGCGAGGAGCGTCAGGAAGGCGGGGGCCGAGGTCGGGTTCCCCGCGAAGCCCGCCCGGGAGCTCCAGAGGAGACCCACGAACGTGCCGTAGATCACGACGAGCGCGAGGACGTAGAGGGCGAAGAGCCGCCAGGCGCGGGAGAGCGCCGCCGAGTTCGGCCGGAACTGGACCTCTCCGGGGGACTCCCCGGTACTGGGGGTCTCGGCCGCCTGACGGATGCGGATCGTCCGGGCCATCGTCGGCTGCGTGGAACTGCGCGGGCGAGGGCCATAAACCTAGGCCCGTTCTCGATGGCATGACCTCCGCCACGGAATACCTCTGGTTCGAGACCCAGAACGCCCGAGAGTTCGTCAACATCACCGACCGGGTCCGCGCCATCGTGCGCGGGAGCGGCGTCCAAGAGGGGTTGGTGCTGGTCTCGGCGATGCACATCACCGCGGCCGTCTGGGTCAACGACGACGAGCGGGGCCTGCTCGAGGACATCTCGGCCTGGTCGGACCGGATCGCACCCCCAGGGGACTATCACCACCACCGGACGGGCGAGCGCAACGGCGACGCCCACCTGAAGAACCTCCTGCTCGGGCACCAGGTCATTCTCCCGGTGACCCGGGGGGACCTCGACCTGGGGCCCTGGGAGCAGGTCTTCTACGGGGAGTTCGACGGGCGGCGCCGCAAGCGGGTCGTCGTGAAGGTCCTGGGGGACTGAGCCGCTAGGCGTCGAGGTTCGGATCGACCGCCCAGGCCGCCCGCGCACCGGCGGCCGGGGGGCCGAGGGGCTTCGAGGGATCCACGAGCGGGACCTTCCGCGCGATCTCGGCCGCCATCTCGGAGCACTTGGAGGGCGGCACCGGCCGGGCGGTGTACCCCGGCAGCGCGAGATCGTAGGTGACGACCTTCTTCTCCGCGACGGTCTCCCAGACGGCCCGCAGGACGCGCGCCGCGGCCTCGGTCTCCCCGAGGTGGCGGAGGAGGAGCTCCATCGAGAGGATCTCGGCGACCGGGTTCGCCTTGTCCTGGCCGGCGTACTTCGGGGCCGAGCCGTGGACCGGCTCGAAGACGGCGATGCCGTCGCCGTAGAGCCCCCCGGGCGCGATCCCGAGGCCCCCGGCGAGGCCGGCGCAGAGGTCGGAGAGGATGTCGCCGAAGAGGTTGGTCGTGACGATGACCTCGTACTCCTCCGGCTTCTTCGCGAGCTGCATGCACATGTTGTCGATCAGGCGCTCGTCGGCGGTGATCCCCGGGTAGCTCGGCGCCATCTCCTGGAAGGCGCTCTGGAAGAGCGCGCCGGTCGTCTTCATGATGTTCGCCTTGTGGACCGCCGTGACGCGCTTGCGTCCCTCCCGGCGCGCGAGCTCGAAGGCGAACCGGATGATCCGGTCGGAGGCCTTCCGGGTGATCACGTTCACCGTCTCGGCCGCGGTGTGGTCCCGGTCGACCCAGTGCTCGACGCCGGAGTAGAGCCCCTCGGTGGCCTCCCGGACCACGACCAGGTCGAGCCCCGGAAAGTGCGTCCCCTCGCCGGCGATCGCGCGGGCCGGCCGGACCGAGGCGTAGAGGTCGAGCTGCTGGCGCAGCGCGACGTTCACCGATCAGAACCCCGTACCGATCGGGGTCGTGATCGGCCCCTTCAGCGCGAGCCGGTTCTTCCGGATCGACTCGAGGACCGCGTCGGGGAGCGGGGTCCCCTGGGTCCGGATCGCCTCCGCGCCGGCCTCGACCGTCTCCCACTCGAGCGCGACGCCCGTCGCGGCGGCGACGGTGACCGCGGCCTTGGTGACTTCCGGCCCGATGCCATCCCCCGGGATCAGCGTGACGCGTCGAGCCATCGGCGCGCCGTCCGGGCTCGGGCGCTCTAAAGGGTTGCCGGAGGGCGCCGGCCCGCGCCGCGTCGGTCGGAGCTCATCGTTCACGAATTATGATATTTCTTATACACAATGGATATTTCCAGAACCGATGCTCGTCCCGTCCCATCCCGAGGTCCTTCACCACGACTGGGTCCCGCCGGCGCTCGTCGGGCGGAGCGCGGAGCTCGAGGAGCTGCGCGCTTGGCTTGGGGACCCCGTCCCGACGCACGGTCATCCATGGGCGGCCGCGATCCGGGGGCCGACCGGCTCCGGGACCTCGGTGCTCGCGCGCCTCGCCGCCCGCCGGCTCCTCGAGGCCTACCGGCGCGACCGTCCCCAGGCGACGCCGCCCCTTCTCGTCTCGGTCAGGGTCCGCTGGTGCGGCGGCACGCAGGGCGTCGCTACCCAGCTGCTTCAGCGGCTGGACGAGGGGTTCCGGGGCGCGGGGTTCCCGGTGGTCGAGATCGTCGCCGGGTTCCTTCGGCGTCTCGCCCGGGAGGGGCGCCCGGCGGTCGTCGTGCTCGACGACGCCGGTCCGGACACGCCGGACCTCTCCCCGATCCTGCGGGGTCTCCTCCACCCGCTCCGATTCCTTCCGGAGGGGGTCGACGCGGCGCCCCCGGTCTGGGTCCTGGTCGCGGGAACGCTCGACCGGCCCGGCTCCGCCGCGGCCTGGGCCCGGGTCGGCTTTCCGGCCGCGCATTCGGTCAGCCTTCCGGCGATGTCGGC
>JASHVI010000188.1 GCA_030039525.1 Thermoplasmata archaeon | reverse complement strand
GGCCGGAGCCGGGCTCGCCGGGATCGCCCCGTGGTCGGCCTCGGTCGTATCGGTCCTCACCGCCCTCGGTCGCGCGATCCTCCGCTCCCCGGTCCCGGCGCATCCGCACCACCCGAAGCGCGAGCGGAGGGAGCCCGAGCGCGGCCCGTCGGCGGTTGACCGCCCGCCCGCCGGTCCGGGTCTCCTCGGAGACGACGAGGAGGTCCGGGCCGCGTCGCAGAGAGCCCCCGAAGGCATCCGACAGCGGGACCACGCGCCAGTCCCGGCCCGGGAACCGGGCGGCGAGGAACTCGGTGAGGCGCGCGCGCCGCACGCGGTAGGGGAGGATCCGGCCCCCCTCGGGCTTGGGATGGGCGGCGAGGTAGGCCGGCGTCGTGAGCCCGATCCGTACCGAGTCGGCCGAGGCGAACGCGGCCCGGAGGAGGGCCCGGTGGCCCGCGTGCAGCCGGTCGAACGTGCCGCCGAGGACGGCGAGCCGGTACCGGCGGACCGCCACGGGACCCTACCCGTGGGAGAGGTTGATCGCGAGGACGAGGATCAGCACGGCGATCGCGGCGTACATCACCATCTGCAGGTTCCGCTTCTGCCGGAGCTGCTCGTCCCGCTTCGCCTGACAGGCGGGGCTGCAGACCTTGGTGTCCGCGCCGCAGACGTTGCCGCAGACGCGGCAGTGATGGTGCTCCTCCCAGTCCGGCACGCCCGAAGGAGCCCCCGCCGGACCTTAGGGATTTCCGGGGGAGCTGGCGCGAGACCGAGGCACCCCTTTTATCCCCGGACCGACGACCCTCGCCCGAGGGACCGGGGGAGGGCCATCCCGTCGGTCGGGACCTTCGGAGCCTCCGTGCGAACCCCCCTCCTATCGGCCGGAGCCGGGCTCGCCGGGATCGCCCCGTGGTCGGCCTCGGTCGTATCGGTCCTCACCGCCCTCGGTCGCGCGATCCTCCGCTCCCCGGTCCCGCTCGGACTCCTGCCGTTCGCGGTCGTCCTGATCTACCTAGTCTACCGGGGGTTCCGGAGCTTCGCGGCCCGGGAGCGATCGTCGATCACCCTCTCCTCGCTCGCCCCGGTCGCCCTCGTGCCCCCCTCGGCGCTGCCGGGGGCCCGAGAGCCCGGCGCCGCGCTCGTCCCCCGGCTGAGGCTCTGGCGGCCGGAGGGGGAGCTCACCTCCGTGGACCCGTGGGTCGTCAGCACCGCCTCCGCGGCCCCGGTGCGGCGCGGTCGGTTCGACCGGAACCTCGTCCTCGCCTTCGTCCTCATCATCGTCGCGGCGATGTACGTCCGGCACCCGTTCTTCTTCGCGATCGACGAGCTCGCCCGGGCCCTCGGCACGGCGATCTACTGGCCGCACGCCTGGCCCCAGGTGCGGGTGCCGACGCCCTCGATCGTGAATCCCGACTACATCTTCCTGATGTACCTCGCCCTCGCCTCGGCCTTCCTCCTCGCCTCCGGGCTCCCCAACGGCCGGCGGTACACCCCCGAGCAGCGCCGGATGGTCCTCCGCCTCCTCGCGGCGTACTTCGGGCTGGAGGTGATCATCGACGTCGTCGGGTTCACCGTCTCCGACCCGTTCGCCGCCTCGGCCTTCCTGCTCGTCCGAGGGGTCGTCGGCGGGGTCTTCTTCACCGCCACGCTGTTCACCGTCCTCGTCCTGCCGCCGCCGGTCCAGGTGACCCGCGAGCAGCCCCGCGACCTCGGGGCGCTCGTGACCTTCGCGCTCTCCTGGCTCGTCGCGCTGGGGCTCGGGGTGGCGGCCCTCTACTTCCTCTACCACTCCCTCGGGCTCGGCCGTCTCGGCGTCGCCTTCGGGGTACTCCTCCTGCTCCCCTCGTTCACCTTCATCGCCTGGGTCTTCCTCGGGCTCGGCCTCTACGAGATCGAGATCCGGCGGCGCCCGCGCCGCTCCCTCGCGGAGTACCACCCGAAGGTCTCCGTGATCATCCCGGCGTACAACGAGGAGCTCACGATCGCGGCCGCGGTCCGCTCCGCGGACCTCGCCGCCCGCAAGTATCCCGGCGAGGTGGAGATCCTCGTCGGCAACGACGGCTCGCTCGACCGGACGAGCGCCGTCGCCCGCGAGGCGATCCGGCGGCTGGCGAACGCGACCGGCGGGGTCGTCGATCTGCCGCACGGGGGGAAGTCGAACGCCCTCAACGGGATGCTCCGATTGGCCACCGGCGAGATCGTCGTCCGGATCGACGCGGACGCGAGGATCTCCCCGTCGGTCGGGTTCCAGGAGATCATCGGCCACCTCGCCCAGCCGAGCGTCGGCGGGGTCCAGGGGACCCTGCTGCCCCTCCAGGAGGAGGGGTGGACCCGGCGGCTCCGCTTCATGGAGGTCGCCTGGACCCACCTCTTCATGCGACGGGCGACGATGGCGACGCGCTCGACCCAGGTCGTGGACGGGGCCTTCTGCGCCTTCCGACGCGACGACCTGCTGCGCGTCGGCGGCTGGGTCCCCTGGAACGGCGAGGACACCGAGATCACCCTCCGGCTGCAGCGGATGGGCTACCGGATGCGCTTCGAGCCGAAGGCCCTCGCCTACGAGGACGTCCCGGCGACGTACGAGGCGCTGGAGCGCCAGCGGATCCGATGGTCCCGGGGGGGCCTCTTCGCCCACCACCGCCACCTCTCCTCGATCTTCGCGGAGGCGCCGGAGTACGGCGGGCTGGCCGTCGTCTTCTGGCTCGGGCTCTTCCTACGTACGGGCCTGCGGAGCCTGATCTACCTCTACGCCCTCGCCGTCGCCCTCTTCCTGCCGACGCTCCTGCACCTCCTCCTGATCCTGGCGATCCTCTTCCTCGTCCGGGGGCTCGTGATCGCCTACTACCTCGCCCGGATCGGGCGATGGAGGTTCGTCCCCTGGGTCGTCTCCTGGCCGGTGACCTCGGCGATCAAGCAGCACTTCGCGCTCAAGTCCTGGGGGACGATGCTGCCCGGGGCGATCCCGGAGTTCTCCGAGTAGCCGGCGGGGGCGCCGGAGGGCGGCCGGACCGGCGGGGTGACGGAGAGCGGCGCCCCGGGGGGTCCCCCCGGGGTGCCGAAGGCGGGGAAGGGGCCTAGCGCATCCAGCGCGGCGGGAAGGTCATCCCGAACGACTCGACCGCGGCGCCCCGGAGCTCGGTGCGGGCGGCCCGCTCCACCCAGCTGCGGAGCTCCCTCGAGGAGCTCGGCGGGGCGAGGACCGACCCCATCGGCGACCGCAGCGCGGTCTCGAGCGGGACGGCGTCCCGCCAGGTCGACTGGAACCGCCCGGTCTGCATCCGGACGAACTCGAACTCGTCGGAGAAGATCCCGAGGTCCGGCCCGTTCGAGGCGGTGAGCGCCGAGTGGATGCACCGGAAGCCGGTCCGCCGGTCGGTCACGAGCAGGCGGGCGAGCTGCGGGGCGTAGAACCGGATCTCGAGGCCCGGGCCCGCCTCCGGATAGTCGTGGAGCAGCTGGGAGAGGAAGTCGAGCTCGGGGGGGTGGTAGTCGACGCCGAGCCGGACGCGCACGTTGCGTCGCAGCGCCTGCGCGAGCGAGGCCCGCACCCGGGCCCGGATCGGCTCCGGGATGAGGTGCGGCCGCAGGAGCGCGCCGATCTCCTCGCGCGCGGAGTCGATCGACTCGACCATCTGCCGGCCGATGCGCTCGAGCCCCGGGACCATCCGGAACTTCGGCGCGGGCTTCGGGAAGGCGCCCGGGGGCGAGACCGGCGGCGCCGGGAGGCCCGGGACCGGGGCCCCGGGCGCCGCCAGGCCCGAGAGGTACAGGTCGCGGACGACGCGGTGGAGCTCGACCTCGTCGCGCCAGAAGGCGGTGACCCGGTCGAGCAGCTTGCTCGCCTCCAGCCCGACGAACCGCTGGGGGCGGTACCCGGAGGCCGTCACCAGGCCGCGGGCGCGCAGGCGCGAGAGGATCCGGTAGCCGGTCGCCCGGTCGAGGCGGGAGTGCTCGATCGCGGCCCGGGCGGTCGACGGCCCGCCCTCGAGCAGGCTCCGGTACATCTGGGCCTCGTGGACCGAGAGCCCCATGTGGACCAGGGTCCCCGTGAGGGGGTCGAGGTCCGCCGGCGGCGTCTCGATCGGCTCCGGGGGCTCCGCCGTCGCCGGCGGCGCGCTCTTGCGGTGCGTCGACGGGTGCGGCGTCGGCTCGGGATGGTTCACGCGATGTCTCGCCAACATCTGTTCAAGGCCGGCGGAAGACCCCGCGGCTGTGGCGCGAGACGCCCTCGGCGCGAGACCCCGAGGGGGCTCGCGCGTCGGCGGGTGCGGTCTCGCAGCGACACATCGCGTTCGGCTCCGTCCGTCGATACAAGAACGGTCGGTCATACGTATTAATACTTACTAATCCGCATACGAGCCTTCCCCGCACGTCAGCGGCCACCTCGGGCCGTCCGGGGGGCCCGGAGCGTCGGCACGCGCCACCTTCGACGCGGATTCCGGCGCGAAAAGGGGTCGATCGGCCGCCCGAGGCCCCCCGGGTCGCCTCCCGGAGGCCGCCGGAGCGGGCGGGAGCCGCGCTCCGCGGGTCGCCCGGCTACCCCGGGCCGACCGGGTTCGGGGGGTACGTGAGCGGCAAGAGGTAGTCGGTCCACCCGGCGAAGACGGCGAGGACGGTGATGCCCGGGATGTTCGACTCGAGGTACGTCGCGAGGGGACCGCCGCTCCC
>JASHVI010000187.1 GCA_030039525.1 Thermoplasmata archaeon | reverse complement strand
CTCCTTCCCCACCGGCGCGTACGGGGCGCCGAGCCACCGGGGGAGCTTGTCGGCGATGACCGGGCCCGGGTGGCGGTCGAGCCAGTCGAGGCACTGCCGGACGATGCGCACCGACTGCCGCATCTCCTCCATCCGGACGAGGTAGCGCGCGGTGACGTCGGCGGCCTCCGCCTTCGCGACGTCGAACTCGACCCGGTCGTAGGCCGCGTACGGCCGGTCCTTCCGGAGGTCGCGGGCGAGTCCGGCCGAGCGGAGCATCGGCCCGGTGACGCCGGTCGACACGCAGTCCGAGGCCTTCAGGACCCCGAGGCCGTCGCAGCGCTTGTAGAAGATGTTCGACCCGAGGCAGAGGGCGTCGTAGTCCCGGAACTTCGCCTCGAGCCAGTCGAGGACCTTGCGGCACCGGTCGGTGAAGCCGGCCGGCACGTCGTTGCGGACCCCGCCGACGCGCATGTACTCGTAGGTGAGCCGGCCGCCGGTGTACGACTGGAAGAGGTCGAGGAGCAGGTCCCGGTCCCGCATGCCGTACAGGAACGGGCTCATCAGGCCCAGGTCCTGGACGAAGGCCGCGTACCACATGATGTGGGAGGCGAGGCGCTGCATCTCCTCCGACATGGTCCTAAGGTAGAGCGCCCGCTCGGGCGCGGCGAGGTGGAGCGCCTCCTCCGAGGCGATGATGTAGAGGTGCTCCCACGAGAGCCCGGCGACGTAGCAGCATCGGTCCATCAGCGTCACCACCTCGTTGTAGTGGCGGTCCTCGCTGATCTTCTCGATCCCGCGGTGGAGGAAGCCCATCTCCGCGTCGACGTCGACGATGATCTCGCCGTCGATCTTGACGCGCAGGTTCCACAGGCCGTGGGTCATGGGGTGCTGCGGCCCCATGTTGATCCACATCTCAGACATGGCGCGCCTTCACCTCCAGGTCCTCCGGCTCGTGGAGCTTGAAGGAGCGGAGGAGCGGCTGGAAGGCGTACCCCTCCGGCGTCAGCAGGTGCCGGAGGTCCGGGTGGTGGTCGAAGGTGATGCCGACGAGCTCCCAGGCCTCCCGCTCGTGCCAGTTCGCCGACGGCCAGACGCCGGTGGCGGACTCGATGCGCGGGTCCTCGGCCGGCACGTCCGTGGAGAGGTGGAGGTACTCCCGGCGCGCGTCGGACCAGAGGACGTAGAAGACCTCCCGGTGCTCGACCCAGTCGATCCCCCCGACCATGGAGAGGTGGTCGAAGCCGAGGGTGTCGTGGGCCGCCCGGAAGACCTTCAGCGCCGCCTCCGCGCGGAACCGGACGCGCCCCGCGGTGCGCGGGTGCGGCTCGAAGGAGAGGAGGGCGTCGCCGAGCTCGGAGCGCAGGCGGTCGCCGAGCGGCTCCGGCGTCGCGGCGCTCGCCCCGGCGGTCGTCGCGGATGCCGTGGACACCCTAGCCTCCGCGTTCGCGGATCAGGTCCTCGAGCCGGAGGATCCCCTCGAGCATCGCCTCGGGGCGCGGGGGGCAGCCCGCGATGTACACATCGACGGGAACGAGCTTGTCGACGCCGGGAACGACGGAGTACGCGGTGCGGAACGGGCCCCCGCCGGTTGCGCAGTTGCCCATCGCGATGACCCACTTCGGCTCGGGCATCTGCTCGTAGAGGGCGATCAGCTTGTGCGCGACCTTCCAGGTGACGGTCCCGTTCACGATCAGGAGGTCGCACTGCCGGGGCGAGGAGCGGGGCACGACCCCGAAGCGCTCCGCGTCCCAGCGGGCGCCGAAGCCGGCGGCGAACTCGATCGCGCAGCAGGCGAGCCCCCAGTGGAGCGGGAAGAGCGAGTTGCGACCCGCCCAGTTGAAGGTCGGCCGGAGGACCTTCCCCTGCGCCCGCTCCGCGAGCAGGCTCGAGAGCGTCTCCTTCGCGGCGGGGATGAACTCCCGGGCCCGCAGCGTCTCGATCTCGGCGAACGGCACGGCCGCCTGGCCGACGACCGGCAGCTCCGCCCCGGGAGCGGGCAGGCCGAGCGCCTCCTTCGACGGCGGCGGGGGGACGGGGGGAGCGGCGCTCAGACCACCCACCTCCGCTCGCCGGAGAGGGCGTAGTAGATCCCCGCCAGCGCGAGGGCGGCGAAGCCGAAGGCGAAGAAGGCGGCCCAGCCGATCGAGTCGACCGCCCGGAAGGTGACGCCCCAGAGGGCCAGGACAAAGCCGATCACGTCGACGGCGACGAAGATGATCGCGAAGGTGTAGTGCTGCGTCGGGAAGTCGATCTGGGCCTCCCCCTCGGCCTCCTCGCCGCACTCGTAGGTCGTCCGCTGGAGGTAGGAGCGCCGGGGCTTCGCCCCGAGCATCCGGTTCGCGATGATCGAGCCGACCCCGAAGGCGCTCGCCAGGCCCACGAAGGCGAGAAACGTCAGCACGCCCGCTTGCATCCGTCCCTCCGTAGGCTCGCCCTAGAACGGCGCTCGTTGGACCTCGGAACGTTATTTAAGGCCTGCTCGCGCGCGGCACTTTCTCTCGAGGGAGAGCGGGGTGCGACGGGGCCCGGAGCCCCGAAATACTCCCGCGCGAGGCCGCCTCCCGTGCTGCGGGACGACGCGCTGCGGGCGCCTCGCACCCTCCGGGGACCGCTCCTGCGGCTCGAGCCCCTCGAGCTCCGTCACGCGGCCCCGCTCGCGGGGATCGCGAAGGATCCGAGGATCTTCCAGTACCTCTCGTACCGGCCCGCGGGCTCCGTCGACCAGATGACGGAGCTGGTCGGCGAGCTCTTGGAACGGCACGCCGCCGGCACCGACCTGCCGTTCGTGATCGTGGCGGAGCGCAACGGAGCCCCGCTCGGCATGACCCGGTACCTTTCCATCGATCGGCCGAACGCGGCCGTCGAGGTCGGGGGGACGTGGATGCCGCCGGAGCTCTGGGGATCGCCGGTCAACGCGGCCTCGAAGCGCCTGATGCTGGGGCACGCCTTCGACGACGAGGGTGTCCATCGGGTCCAGATCAAGACCGACCAGCGGAACGTGCGGTCCCAGCGGGCCATCGAGAAGCTCGGCGCCCTCCGGGAGGGCGTGCTGCGAGAGGACCGGATCATGCCGGACGGCTTCCTTCGGTCCTCGGTGGTCTACAGCCTCTTGGCCCCCGAGTGGCCGGCCGCCCGGGATCGCCTCGACGCGCGCCTCGCGGGAGCCTCGCTCCCCGAACGGCTCCCGGCGCCGCCCTAAGGGGCCGGGAACTTCGGCGCTCGCTTCTCCCGGAAGGCCCGGACCCCTTCGGCGAGCTCCGGACGACGCGCCGCCTCGACGGCCCCCCGCCGCTCGAGGGCGAGCTGCGCCTCGACCCCCGCGGTGAACGAGTGGACGAGGAGGCGCTTGATCCAGCCGTAGGCGAACGTCGGGCCTTGGGCCAGCTCCGCCGTGCGCGCTTCCGCGCGAGCGCGAAGCTCGGAGGGCGGCACGACCTCGTGGAGCAGCCCGAGCTCCCGGGCCCGCGCCGCCGGGACCTTCGCGTGGGTGAACAGGAGCTCCTGCGCGAGCCCGATCCCCAGGAAGTGGGGCAATAGGTACGTCAGGCCCCCGTCCGGCACCGCGCCCAGGGCCGGAAAGGCCGGTACCAGCGTCGCCTCCTCGGAGGCGATCCGCCAGTCGGCCGAGAGCGCGAGGGAGAGGCCGCCGCCGGCCGCCACTCCCGGGAGGGCCGCGACCACCGGTTTCGCCATCCCGAGGATCTCCCGGACCGCGCCCTCCTGCTCGCCCGTCAGCTCGTGGAAGAGCGCCGGCATCGTCCCGGCCCTCCGGTGCTCCTCCATCGTCGCGACGTCCCCGCCGTCGGAGAACGCCTTCCCCTCGCCGGTGAGCAGCACCGCCCGCACCGCCGGATCGAGGGCCGCCTCCCGGAGCGCCTGGTGGAGCCCGCGGAGGCTCGGGACGTCGAGGGCGTTCAGGCGGTCCGGCCGGTTGATCCGGAGCTCGAGCCAGTCCCCGTGCGAGGTCCTCCGGATCGCGTCCAGGCTCATGCTCCCCGCGCAGGGTCGCCGCGGCTTAAGGGGCGCTCTCGGGAAGCTCAGCGGGCGGCCGGAGCGGACCGACCCGAAGGTCGGCGACCTCGCCAACAAGCTCCCACGGAAGCCCGCACCCGGGACAGCGGGTTCGGGACCGGTCCGGCTCGTCGATGGGGCGTCGGCAGGCCGGGCACGAGAGCACGGAGGTCCCGGCGTCCTTGGGCGAGGTCCCGGCCTCCGGCGTCCGTACCCAGTCGGTGAACCACGTCGGTCGGAGCCCGACCACGGGTCGGATCCCCGAGAGGCCCAGGAACACCGACGCCGGGAGCCGGCGAAGGCCCCGATAGTCCTCGAGGCCGACGGCGTACTCGGCGTCGAGCCGCCAGCCGGCCGACTCGCCGATCCGGCGGAACGACTCCCGGGTCCACGACCAGGAGGGGAGGGCGGCCGGCGCGACCGGCACGGGGGAGGCGCGGGAGAAGGTCCTCGCCCGCGGGCTCCGGGGGAGGCCGGGCTCGAGGCGGCTCTTCACGTCGTCCGCGAGCGAGCCGACGGAGGGGTGCGGGTGGGTCGTCAGGAGGAGCCGGCCCCCGGGGGCGGTGGCCCGCGCGACCTCCCGGAACACGGCGGCGGGGTCGGCCAGGAAGTTGAAGACCCGGACGCTCACCGAGGAGGTGAGGCTCGCGTCGGAGAACGGGAGCCGGTAGAGGTTCGCCGCGACGTACCGGCGCCCGGGTCCCGGCGGGCGGGCGGCCGCCAGGACGCGGAGGAATTCGATCTGGTGGTCCAGACCCCAGTACTCCGCGGCCCCCCGCTCGATCGAGGCGCTCAGGCGTCCCGCGCCGGTCCCGAGCTCCGCGCGTCGCCGGCCATCGTGCCGGGCGAGCGCGCGCTCGAGGAGCCGCCCTTCGACCTCGGTGGTCCGCTCGCGCCCCTCCCAGAGCCTCGGAAAGTCGAGCCGTCGGAAATCCGGCACCTCCGGCGCCCCCCCGCCCGGCGCCCGCTCGGCCGCCGACATCTAGGGCCTCGGACCGCCGGGGGTCCGGTCGAGCGTCATGAGGAAGTGGTCCCCGAAGCCCGCGAGCGCCGCGCGGCGGCCGAGCCACGCGTCCCAGCGGTCGAGTCGATCGAACCGCCGCGAGAACTTCTCGGCGTAGAGCGTGAGGTCGCTGGGGGGGAGGAGGATCGGAACGGCCGACACGGTCCGGCGGGAGAACTGCGGGGCGAACTGGCGTTCGATCTCGCCCGGGGTGAACGCGTAGACGTCGACGCAGAAGCGCGATGCGCCGACGCGGATGGGCCATCCGCGGCGCCCGAAGGCGCGCGCCCAGCGGAGTGTGATCCCGTAGCCGAAGAGCTCCGAGGCGCACCACCGATTGTAGACCCCGAGCACGAGGCGGGCTCCGGGGCGGAGGGCCCGGGCGAAGGCGTCGCGGATCGGGGCGAGGTCCGGCTCGCAGTTCATCGCGCCGTACGTCGAGTAGCCGCCGTCGAACACCCCCTCGGGGACCCCCGAGGGTCCGAGGGGAACGGCCCCGGCCCGCGCGTGCACGGTCGTCAGTCGCTCGGAGAGCCCGGCGCGCCGGGCCTTCTCGCGGACGACCCCGAGCATCGCGGGGGAGATGTCCACCGCGGTGATCTCGTGGCCCTGCTCGAGGAGGGTCAGGGTCTCGAGACCCGAGCCGCATCCGATCTCCAAGAGGCGAGGGGCGTCCCGGAACGTCGGCCCGAGGAGGGCCAGCGACCGGGAGCGCAGGAGGCGGTTCATCCGGTTCTCCAGGATGTGCCGGTCGTACTCCGCGGCGATGTTGTCGAACTCGGACTCGAGCCAGCCGTAGTATCGTTCCGGGTCCCCACCGGCCGGCCCGTCGGCCTCCGGGTCGACCGTGAGCACCCGGTACGGGTGCGCGTACCAGCGGGCGAAGTCGGCCTCGCCGTACTTCCGACGGAACAGCTCGAGGATACGCTCGCGCTCGGGTCCGGGGGCCCGCAAGGAGCAGCCCCCCTCGAGGACCGAGCCGCCGACGCGCAGCCGCGCCCGGCCGGCCCGGAGGACCGCCACCGGCCACCGGGCGGAGGGCTCCCGGGCCACCAGGTGGACCCGGTCCTCCTCCCGCACGAAGCCGAGCGGAACGCCCCCGGTCGGGAGCTCGAGCGTCGCGTGGTCGCCCGAGACGGAGGAGCTCACGGCGCGGCCCGGGCCTCGGCGTCGAGCGCGGCCTCGATCCGGGGGAGCTCGTAGTCGAGGTTCTCGACGACCTTGTCCCCGACCGGCCGGCGCTGCCAGCGCACGCCGCGGGCGCTGACGAGCAGGAGGTACGACCGGTCCCGGAGGTCCACGCCGAAGCAGAGGCCGTGGTTCGAGAACAGGTACTTCAGGAACCACCGCTCGGAGTAGGTCTTGAAGCCCGGCGGCATCGCCGGTTCGGAGCGGACCGGCGGTATTTACCCCCGGTCCGAGGCTCCGGACTTTCGGGCTGGGATATATGCCGGGCCGGCCGACCGGGTCGTGTCCGGCAGCGCCTCCCCCCCGTCGGTCGTCGAGGCCCGCGCGCGGGCCGTTCTCGGCTCGGCGGCCGATCGGGGTTCGGGGGTCGACCTCGAGGAGCTGCTCGGGCTCCTCCCGGACGACGGACCCTCCGAGACGTCGGCGCTCGTACGCTGGCTCGGCGAGCGACCCGACGTCGGAACCGTGGCGGAGGGTCGGGCCTACGCGCCCGGCGTGCCCCGCGACGAGGAGGACCGTGCGACGCGCCAGCGCCGCTCGGTGGAGTACCGGGAGGCGGCGGAGGCGCTGTTCGACGGGACCCTGGCGCCGATCCGCCCGCTCCTCCGGTTCGTCGCGATCACCGGCTCGACCGCGTACGGCGGACCCGCGTCGGGGGAGGACTGCGACTTCTTCGCGACCACCCGGGACGGCACGCTCTGGCTCACGCTCCTT
>JASHVI010000186.1 GCA_030039525.1 Thermoplasmata archaeon | reverse complement strand
CGCGGTACGCCGAGGCGCACGAGGAGGTCGACCGGCGCCTCGACGAGGCGCTCCAGGCGCTCGCCGAGCCCGGGATGCTGATCGACGCGCGCGTCGTCGGCGCCCTCCTCCGAAGGGCCGGCCGGGCGGTCTTCGCGGTCCGGGTCGACGCCCGCGAGGAGGTGCGGGCGGCCCGGCTCGCGGGCCGCGAGGGGACGGACCGGGCGACCTCCCTCGAGCGCATGCGCGCCCGCTCCGAGAGCGAGCGGCGCCGGTACACCCGGCTCTACGGCGTCGATCCCGAGCGGGAATCGTACGACCGGACCCTCGACACCTCCGACCTCGGCCGGGAGGCGACCGCGGAGCGCCTCGCCGACCTCCTCCGACCGGCCCTCGGCGCCGCATGAGCGCCCCGGGGCTCTCCGAGGCGAGCCAGGAGCGGCTCGCGCGCGGGGCCTTCCTGCTCGTCGACAAGCCGCGCGGACCGAGCTCCCATCAGGTGACGGCCTGGGTCCGCAACCTCCTCGGGGTCCCCTCGGCGGGGCACGCGGGGACCCTCGACCCGAACGTCTCCGGCCTCCTCTGGATCGGGGTCGGCCCGGCGCTGAAGCTCCTCCCGCTCGTCCTCGAGTTCCCGAAGCGGTACGTCGGCGTCGTCGAGCTGCACGGCCCGGTGGAGCGCGGCGCGGTCCCGGCGCTCCTCGAGGAGTTCAAGGGACCGATCTACCAGACGCCGCCGGTCCGGTCGGCGGTGCGGCGCCAGCGACGGGTCCGGACGATCCACCGCCTCGAGCTGCTCGACTCCGAGGGGCCCCGGCTGCTCCTCGACGTCGTCGCCGACTCCGGGACCTACGTCCGCACGCTGGCGGTCGACCTCGGGGAGGCGCTCGGCGCCGGCGCCCACCTCGCGGAGCTCCGACGGGTCGGCACGGGGCCGTTCGACGAGCGGCAGTCGGTGCGGCTCGCGATGCTCTCCGACGCCGTCGCGCAGGACCTCTCCGGAGACCCCCGCTCGCTCGGCGCGCTCCTGCACCCGATGGACGACGTCTGGCGGGAGTTCCCGGCGGTCGTCGTGAAGGATGCCGCGGCCTCGGCGATCGCCCACGGCGCCGACCTCGCGCCCGGAGGGATCGCGGCCCTCGGACGGCCGTTCGCCCGCGGGGCCCGGGTCGTCCTTGTGTCCCGGTCCGGTGAGCTCCTCGCCTTCGGCACCGCGCTGCGGCCCTCCAGCGAGGTGCGGACGCGCTCCGAGGGCTGGTCGATCGACGCGGAGCGGGTCTTCGTCGATCCGTCCCGGTACCCGAAGCGCTGGGGCGCCGCGAAGGCCCCGTCCGACCCCCCCGGCTAGGATTATCACTCCCGCCGGGCCGCGGAGGGTCCGTGGCGGGAGGGGAGGAGCTCGGCGCGGGCGGGCGGGCCTTCCGACGCCTCGGACGTGGCATCGTCCGGCGTCCGTGGCTCCCCATCGTGTTCTGGGTCGCGCTGCTCGCCCTCGCCCTGCCGCTCTTCGGCCGCCTGAACGACGCCACGCAGAACTCGGCGGCGAACGTCTCCTCGAGCGCCCCGAGCGCCGAGGCCGCCGCCGAGCTCGCGCGCCTCTTCCCGAACTCCTCCTCGCCGACGGCGAGCTACCTCTTGCTGACGGGGACGAACTTCACGCAGCCGGAGGGGGAGAACGCGACCCTCGCGGTGGCCGCCGCGGTGCGCACCGACGCGCGCCTCACGGACGTCGCCTCCGTCTCGACGCTCTTCTCCGCCTACCAGAGCTACCTCGTCGCGCAGGCCCGGATCGCGCTCCCCTTCCTCGACCCGAGCGGGCCCAACGCATCCACCGAGACCGCGAGCGTCGCGTCGTACCTCTGGGGCCCGGCGGCCTCGTTCTACTCCAACTGGACCCGGCTGTTGAGCGAGAACCCGGGAGCGGCGCCCGCCTCGCTGGATTACCCGGCCCTCGAGGCGGCGACCGGCGACAACGTCTCGGAGGCCGGTCCGGTCCTCTCGGCGTTCTACGGGGGCGTCGCGGGCGATCTCGGCGGATTCAACTCCACCGCCGCGCTCGGCGGGACCGGGGACTGCCCGTCCGCCCCCTCCGGCGCCCTCGCCTGCGCCGATGCGACCCTCCGCGCGACCGCCGGCGCGATCGCGGGCCAGCTCGACGTGCCGCCGACGCAGAGCCCGGCCTTCGTCTCCGGCGCGCTCGCGGCGCTGGGGATCGAGAACTGGTCCGACGCAGCCGCGCTCCGGAACGCCACCGACCTCTCGGTCGCCCTGGAGAGCGGCCTCCCCGTAGGCTGGATCGGTGCCCTCGCGCGGGCCTTCCCGGGAGCGCCTCCGAGCTCTCTCGCGGTCGTCGAATGGGCGGGCGGCGTGGCCGACGGGCCGGTGCGCGCGTACCCGCTCCCGATCCCCGTGTCGGTCTCGCGGCCGTTCCTCGCCCCCGGGGACCAGGCGGCGCTGGTGATCGTCGCCTACTCGGTCGCCGACAGCACGACGACCTCGGGCGGGGGGCAGCCGGTCTTCGCCGACGTCACGGAGATCAACTCGGTCGTCCCGGGGGCGCTCGTCGCTTCGGCCCCGGACGGCGGCCTCTCCGTCGTGCAGACCGGACCGGCCCCGCTCGATCAGGACGAGTCGACGGTCCTCTCCCAGAACCTCGCCGTCGTGCTGCCGCTGACGATCGGCATCCTGTTCCTGATCACCCTCCTCTACTTCCGGGCGCCGCTCGCCCCGGCGCTCACCTTCGCCGGGCTCGGGATCTCGATCGGCCTCGGGCTCGCGGGGCTCGTGCTCCTCGCGACGATCTTCGGCAAGGTCGACCCGACGGCGCTCACCCTCGAGAACACCTTCGTCCTCGGCGTCGGGACCGACTACTCGATCTTCCTCGCCGCCCGATACCGGGAGGAGCTCCGCAAGGGGGTCCCCTCGAACGAGGCGGTCGTCACCTCCGTCACCTGGGCGGGGCAGAGCGTCGCGACGAGCGGCGGCACCGCCATCCTCGCGACGCTCGCGCTCGCCTTCAGCGGGGTCGGCCTCTTGAGCCAGTGGGGGGAGACCCTCTCGCTGGCGGTGCTGATCACCGTCCTCGTCTCCCTCACGCTCGTCCCTGCCCTGCTCACCCTCGTCGGCCCTAGGACCTTCTGGCCGGAGGTCGGGGAGCGCGCCGCGCGGCGGCGCGCCGAGGAGCAGCGACGGGCCACCGAGGAGCGCGGCTACTTCTACCGGGCCGGTCGGCGCGTCCAGCGCCAGCCGGGACTCCTCATCGTCCTCATCCTGGCCGTCTCGGTCCCGCTCGGCTACCTCGCGCTAGCGAGCCCCCTCGGCTACGACTTCTACCAGCAGCTCCCCGGCGGTGCGCCGGCCACGGACGGCCTCTCGAGCTACGAGAGCCACTTCGGCACCGGGGCGGCCTTCCCGACGCAGGTCCTGGTCACCTTCCGCGGACCCCTCCTCGTCGGGGGGCTGCCGAACGCGACGGAGTTCCGGGATCTCGCGAACGTGACCGCCCTGATCGCCGGCACGTCCGGGGTCGCGCAGGTCGTGTCCCCGATCGGCGAGTACGGGGCGCCGCTCTCGACCTGGCTGAACGCGACGGAGGCCGGGCCCGGGCAGCAGGCCGATCTCGCGCTCGCGCTCGAACCGTACCTCGGCAGCGACGGACGGACCGTGCTCCTCACCGTCGTGACGAGCTCCTCGGGGCTCTCCGCGGCGGCCGTCGGGACGCTCCACGCGATGGAGTCCTCCCTGGGGTCGTACGATCGGGGGCACCCCGACATCACGTCGGTCGGCTACGGCGGAGGGGCCTCGGTGACCTCCGACCTCTCGGCCCAGACCGAGGCCGCGACGGAGCGGATGATCCTCGCCGTGTCGATCGGGCTCGTGATCGTGCTGTTCGTGGCGCTGCGCTCCTGGGTGATCCCGCCGCTCGCCGTCGGGACGATCTTCCTCTCGATCGGATGGGCGTGGGGCTCGACGCAGCTCGTCTTCGCGTACGCCTTCGGCCTCTCGCTCTACTTCTTCGTCCCGACGGTGATGTTCATCCTCATCCTCGGGCTCGGGATCGACTACAACATCTTCCTCCTGACCCGCGTCCGGGAGGAGCGGCTCCGCGGCCGCTCGTCGAAGGAGGCCGTCCGCGAGGCGGTCGCGCGCACGGGCGGGATCATCACCGCCGCCGCGGTGATCCTCGCGGGGGCCTTCGCCTCGCTGACGGCGGGGGACTTCCTCCTGCTCCGGGCGATCGGGTTCTCCGTCGCCGCGGCGGTCATCCTCGACGCGATGGTGGTGCGGACCTACCTGGTCCCCTCCGCCCTCCACCTGCTCGGGGACCGGGTCTGGCCCCGGTCGCGCACGCCGGAAGCGGAGCCCGGCCCGTCGCCGTAAGGCGTGCCGATCGGCTACTTCCCGTTCGACTTGAAGGAGAAGAGGGACTTCATCACCGGGAACCCGGACGAGGCGTCGTAGTGCCCCTGGTTGTCCAGGTGCGGGAGGTGGAAGAGCCACTCCACCGTGTGCACGATCCCGTAGTCGGAGTCGTTCTGGGTGAACGTCGTCCCGACCGAGTAGGGGCTGACGAAGACGCAGAAGACGTGTCCCCCGCAGACGGCCGCCCCGGCGGGGCCCCCGTTGGCGGCGCACCAGGCGTAGTTGTCGCCGTGGGTGATCCCCGGGACCACGTAGCCGGAGTAGTCGTTGAGGCCCGTCCCCTCATCGTAGGTGATGATGAACAGCGTGTGGGCGATGAGCGAGCGCTCCGCCGCGGTGTTGTACACGCCGGTGTGGTTCAGGATCGGCGAGAGGAAGCCCCGCAGCCACGTGTCGGCCTGCAGCGCCATCTGCGCGAGGGTGGTGTTGCCCCCGCACGGGTTGTGCCCGTCGTTGCAGAGGTTCGGCGTGTAGAAGCTGTAGTTCGCGAGGGTCCCGTTGGCCACGTCCTCCTGGAACCGCTGGCCGGTGTGGAGGTGGAGGTGGCAGTACGCCTTCCACTTCGTGTCGGCCGAGAAGTACAGGAACGGCACGTGCCGCGTCGCGAAGAGCCCCGAGGTCGCGCTCCCGGGGTTCGTGCAGGCGGTCAGCGGGAGGTCCTGCGCGTACGACTCCCACGTCAGGCCCTTGGCCTGCAGGAGGGTACCGATCGTCGTCTCGGTGTAGTTGTTCCAGTTGTCCGAGCCGCACTGCTCCGTGGTCGCGGCGATGAGCGCGAGGTAGTTCGGGGCGGAGGGGTGGCAGGCGGCGTAGAAGTTGGTGACGTTCCCGTAGGTCGACGACAGGTAGTCCTCGTAGGGGCCGTTGGCCTGGATGTCGTAGAGCTCCTGGTTCTCCAGCAGGACCATGACGACGTGCTGGATGTACGGCGTCGAGCTGTTGCCGGAGCCGGCCGCGCTCGAGGCCGTCGCGACGAGCTCGCCGCCGGCCGCGGAGGCGGGGTTCGCCGCGAGGAGCAGGAAGAGCAGCGAGACGGCGATCGCGGGGGCCCACGGCCCGAGCCAACGGAGCGGTCGGCGGCCGCGAGAACCCGTCCCGGGCCGGAGCCGCCGTCGCTGCTGGACGCGCCCGGCCGGTCCGAGCTCCGCGGGCGAACCGGCCGGCGGGTCGAGCGGCCCGCCCGGAACGGCGGTCCCTTCGTCGTCGTGCCCCATGGAACCCGCCGGGGCCTCCGTGCCTCGGCGGGGCATCGAGGAGACGACTCGGTTTAATGGATTCGCCTCAGGAGCACTTTGCGCGGCCGATTGCCCCCGGCCTCCCGGGGCAACGGTTAATCGCGCGCGGCGCCCCTCGAAGGGGCGTGCCGGAGGACCCGACCCCGTACCTCCCCTCGCCGGTGGCGCAGTGGTGGGTCGTGGCCCGAGGGCAGATCAGCTACTACGTGCGGACCTACCGGTTCCTCGGCCTCGTCCTCTTCGTCGCCGTCGTCTCCGCGATCTGGCTCGGACTCCTGATCTCCTCCGGGCGCGGGATCGTGCGCCTCAGCTTCCTCAACTCGGTCTCCGAGTTCCTGACCGACTACGCCCAGACCGTCCCCCTCTGGGTGATCCTGGCGGCCGCCTTCTTCGGGGGCGACGCGCTCAGCGTTGACTTCCACAGCGGGACCGGCTACTTCACGTTCGTTCTGCCCGTCAGCCGGGGGGTCCTGCTCGCGGGGAGGTACGCCTCCGCGCTGGCCGTCACGCTCGGCATCGTCGCGGCCTACGATCTCTTCGGTCTCCTCGGGGCGACCTTCGCCTTCGGGGCGCCGGCGCTGACCTGGGGTCCCCTCGAGATCTCGTTCGGCCTCACGATCCTCTTCGCCTGCGCCGTGGTCAGCGTCGCCTTCTGCTTCTCGGCGCTCTTCGAGAGCCCCGCCTCCGGCATCCTGCTCACGATCCTCGTGCTCTTCGTGGCGCTCACGGCGATCCAGAGCGTCGCGGAGATGGCCGGGACCCAGCCCTGGTGGTCGCTCACCTACGCCGGCGGAGCGATCGCGAACGTCCTCGACTGGCAGTTCGTCGCGGTCCAGACGATCCCGGTCGGGGGCGGCCAGTTCCTCTCGTCCTGGAGCGCGACCGCCTCCGAGGGGGCCGCGATCATGGTGGCCTACTTCCTGGTCTTCTTCGCCCTCAGCGTGGTCCTGTACGACCGCAAGGAGTCGCGGGGCTAGCGATGGGCTCGATCCTCCTCGAGAACGTCTCGAAGGTCTACCCGCCGAACGCCCGGGTCCTCGACGGGGTGAGCTTCTCGGAGGAGGGCTCCGGCGCCGTCGGCTACCTCGGCCCGAACGGGGCGGGGAAGACGACCACCCTGAAGCTCCTGGTCGGCCTGCTGAGGCCGACGAGCGGCCGGGCGCTCCTCAACGGCTTCGATCCGACGCGGGACCGTCGGAGGGCCCTCTGGGACGTGGGGGCGATCATCGAGAGCCCCGAGCCGTACCCCTCCGAGACGGTCTTCGATGCCCTCGAGCGGGTCGGGGCGCTCCGGGGCCTCGACCGGGAGCTCCTCCTGGACGAGATCGACCGGTGCCACGCCACCCTGCACCTCCCGCCGCTCGAGTGGCGGTGCGGGTGGCTCTCGAAAGGGGAGCGACAGCGGGTCGTGCTGGCGGCGGCCTGCCTCGGCGACCCGCTCGTGCTGCTGCTCGACGAGCCGACCAACGGGATGGACCCGGGGGAGCGGGCCGAGGTCCGGCAGATGCTGAACCGGCTGAAGCGCGACCACCTGATCCTGATGAGCTCCCACCTGATCCCCGACGTCGCCGAGATCTGCGACCGGGTCATCTTCCTCGATCGGGGCCGCGT
>JASHVI010000185.1 GCA_030039525.1 Thermoplasmata archaeon | reverse complement strand
CGCCCCCGCGGCGGTCGCCGCCGCCGGCCAGATCTCGGGGACCGGGTTGGCGAGGGCGAAGACGATCGGGTCCTTCGCCATCGCCTCGACCTGCTCCGGGGAGACCGTGTGCGGGCCGGGCCGCGAGGCGGCCAGGAGGACGTCGGCCCCCGCGACGGCGTCGTCGAGATTCCCTCGGCGGCCCCCGCCCTGGGTCTGGAGGGCGAGGCGGTACTTCCACGGGTTCTTCAGCATCAGCTCGTCGAGGTCGTCGCGGTCCGGCTCGAGGATCCCCCGCTGGTCGACGAGGGAGATCCGCTTCGGGTCGTGGCCGAGGGAGACCAGGAGGCGGGCCGTCGCGAGGTTGGCGGCGCCGGCCCCGAGGAGGACCGTCCGGATCTCCCCGACGGAGCGGCCGGTGAGCTTCAACGCGTTGAGGAGACCGGCCATGCTCGCCGCGGCGGTCCCGAGCTGGTCGTCGTGCCAGACCGGGATCGTGAGCCGCTTCTGGAGATCCTCGAGCACCTGGAAGCACTTCGGCGAGGCGATGTCCTCGAGGTTGATCCCGCCGACGGAGGGGGCGATCCGCTCGACGCTCTCCACGAGCGCCTCCGGGGTCGCGACGTCGAGGGCGAGCGGGAAGGCATCGACCCCGCCGAGGAACTTGAAGAGGAGCGCCTTCCCCTCCATCACGGGGAGGCCGGCCCTCGGGCCGATGTCGCCGAGCCCGAGGACCCGGGAGCCGTCGGTGACGATGGCGATGGTGTTCCCCCGTCCGGTGAGGTCGAAGGAGGCGTCCGGGTCCCGCTCGATCGCCCGGGAGACGGCGGCGATCCCCGGAGTGTACCAGAGGGCGAAGTCGGCGAGGCTCCGGACCGGGACCTTCGGGATCGTCTCGATCTTCCCCTGGTAGAGCTCGGAGAGCGCGGTCGCCCGGCGCCCGAGGGCGTCGGTCTGCCCCGCCTCCTCCTCGCCGGCCTCGCCCGGCCCGGCCTTGGACTTCCGACGCCGGGCCGGCCGCTCCTCGCCGTCCGGCGACGGAGCGCGCGCCGATTGGACCATGAACAGGGGGGAAGCGTCGGGGGGCCGCATAACGGCTTCGTCCGAGTCGGTCGAAGGGCGGGTTCGGCAATCGCCGGAGTCGCCCCCGAGCGGGGGGCGCCACCCCGCGCGGTACTACATACCCCTCGGCCCCCTCGCGGGGCCCGATGACCGTCGAGCCTCCCGGCCCCGAACGGATGGCCCGGTCCGCGCCGACGGCCCACGAGACGGCGCGGATCGCGCCCTCGCAGCTCGCCGAGCGGCGGCGCGCCGACCCCGCCCCGACCCTCCTGGACGTCCGCCCCACGGAGGAGCGACGCCTCGGGCACCTCCCCGGGGACCGCGCCATCCCCCTCCCGGAGCTCCCCCGTCGCCTCGGGGAGATCCCGAGGGACCGACCGCTCATCGTCTACGACCACACGGGCGAAGAGGCGATCCGCGCCGCCGCGCTCCTCGCGCAGCAGGGCTTCCCGGAGGTCTCCGCCCTCTCCGGGGGCCTCGACGCCTACGCCGCGGAGGTCGACCGGGGGATGCCCCGGTACGAGCGGGAGGGCGACGGGCACCTGGTCGTTCCCCTGCCTCGGCCCGCGACCGGCTGCCTCGCCTACCTCCTCGTCGATCCGGTCGAGCGCCGGGCCATCGTCGTCGATCCCGGGCTCGACCCGGCCCCCTACCTCGGCCTGCTCTCGGGCGGGGGCCTCGCCCTCACGGCGATCGTCGAGACCCACAGCCACGCCGACCACCTCGCCGGACACGCCGCGCTCCACGAGCGGACCGGCGCGCCGATCTACCTCAGCCCCCGCTCGCCGGCGTCGTACCCCCACCGCACGCTCGGGGACGGGGAGGAGCTCCGCGCCGGCGGCCTGGCCCTCGGCTCCTTCGAGAGCCCCGGCCACACCCTCGACCACCTCACGCTCCGCCTGGGGGGGAGGATCTTCACCGGCGACTCCCTCTTCATCGGCGGCTGCGGCCGCACGGACCTTCCCGGCGGGGACCCGGAGCGCCTCTTCACGACGTTCCGGGAGCGGTACGATCGGCTCCCCGACGCGACGATCGTCCACCCGGCCCACTTCGGCCCGAAGCAGGGGCTCCCCGAGGGGACCGTCTCGACCCTCGGCACCGAGCGGGCGACGAACGAGGCGCTCCGGATCCGGGACCGGGCGGAGTTCGTCCGGTACATGACCGAGGGCTGGCCCCCGAAGCCCGCCGACTTCGATCGGATCCTCTCGGCGAACCTCGCCGACGGCGCCCCCGCCGGTTGAACGCCACGCAACGCGGTTTCGCTCGCCGTCACCGGGGGAACGGTTAAGCCGCGCACCCGGCCTTGCGGCGGCCCGTGCAGATCGAGACCTCGCTCACCGGCCCGTTCCCGCGACCCGAGGCGCTGGTCGCCGCGACGCGGGACCTCGACCGGGGCCGGACCGGCGCCGCCGAGGTCGACGCGCTGCGTCGCCGGACCGAGGAGGAGATCCTCGCCCTGGAGCGCCGGCTCGGTTTCTCGCCGGTCACCGGGGGCTTCCTCGGCTGGCCGGACCTGTTCCGGCCCCTGGCGGAGACCTGGCGGGGGTTCACCGTCGGCCCCCTCACCCGCTGGTTCGAGACGAACACGTTCTTCCGGCAGCCGGTCCTTCACCACCCACCGGAGCGGGTCCCGGGGGCCTTCGCCGCGCTCCTGCCGGCCGCTCCGAGGGGCTCCGGCCTCCCCACGAAGGCCCTGCTCCCCGGTCCGTACACCTTCGCGGGCCTCCTCGACAACCGCTCCGGCGAGACCCGGGAGGCGCTGGTCCACCGGCTCGGGCGGCTGCTCGCGGAGGAGACCGCCGAGCTCGTCGCGGCGGGGTACGCGGAGGTCGAGTTCCCGGAGCCGCTCCTCGTGGTGAGGCCCCCCGAGGGCCCGCGGGCGGAGTCCGTCCTCGCCGCCTACCGGGCCATCGCCGAGGGGGCCGGAGCGGCCCGGACCTCGGTGTGGACCTACTTCGCCGACGCGACCCCTTCGCTCAAGCTCCTCGGACGGCTCCCGGTCACGTCGGTCGGGATCGACCTCTCGGAGACGGAGCCGGAGTCGCTGCGCGCGCTCCCGGAGCGCCGCGCGCTCGGCCTCGGCGTCCTCGACCCGAGGACCTCGCTCGCCGAGGACCCCCGGGAGGTCGCCCGGATCGTCCGGGAGCTCGAGTCGAAGCTCTCGCCGCCCCGGATCGTCCTCGGGCCCGGTGGCCCCCTCGACCTGCTGCCGTACGGGACCGCCGTCGGCAAGCTCGAGTCGCTCGCGGCGGCCCGCCAGCTCCTCGCGCCGGGGGCGGTCGCGTGACGGGGAAGCTCTTCCCGGCCCAGGAGATCGGCTCGATCGCGAAGCCCCGCTGGCAGTTGCTCGGGCAGCGCGGGGCGCCGCTCGACGAGCGGGCCCGCGCGGAGTGGCGGAGCTGGAACGAGCGGATCCGGTTCGCCCCCGCCGGGGACCCGCTCGCCGAGGCGCTGCTCGACGGGCGGGCCGACGCCTCCGGGGGCGCGGGGATCCGCGATCTGGGCGCGCTCTTCGGCCTGCGGTTCTTCGAGTCGGCCGGGCTCGACCGGGTCTACGACGGGGAGGCCCGTCGGATCGAGATGTACGAGTACCCGATCCGCCAGATGGGCGGCTTCCAGTTCCTGGGGCACGTCCGCTCCTTCGACAACAAGTACTACCTGAAGGCCGCCGCCACCGGCCCGGTCTCCCTCGAGCGGCCGTACCACCTCGAGGAGTTCGACTTCGTGAAGGCCCACGCGCGGGGGATCCCGAAGCTGCCGATCACCGGGCCGTACACCCTCGCGGACTGGTCGTACAACGAGTACTACCTCGGCCGCGAGGCCGGCTGGAAGGGCCGGGCCGCGCGCCGGCGAGCCCAGCGCGAGTTCGTCGTCGAGGTCGCCCGGCGGGCGATCCGCCCGACCTTGAAGGCGCTCCTCGACCGCGGATGCCGGGTGATCCAGATCGACGAGCCGGCGGCCGGGACCCACCCCGACGAGGCCGACCTCGTCGCCGAGGGGTTCAACGCCGCGACGGAGGGGCTCGACGGCGAGTTCTCGATGCACATCTGCTTCTCCGAGTACGCGAGCCTCTTCCCGGCGATCCTCGAGGCGAAGCGCTGTCGCCAGTGGGCCTGGGAGTTCGCCAATCGGGACTCCCCGGAGCACGACGGCTACGAGGTCCTGAAGCTGTTCAAGGAGTACGGCGACGACCGGGAGATCGGCCTCGGCGTCGTCGACGTCCACCGCGACGAGGTCGAGAGCGCCGAGGTCGTCGCCGAGCGGATCCTTCGGGCGAGCCGCTACCTCGGGGACCCCTCGAAGATCTGGGTCAACCCGGACTGCGGCCTCCGGACCCGGAGCCTCGAGATCGCCTACCGGAAGCTCCAGCGCGTCGTCGAGGGCGCGGCCCTCGCCCGGGCCCGCCAGAACGGCTCGGCCGCCTGAGCCGCGCCGGGCGTCGCCCGGTCGGACCCCCCGCGACCCGCGGCGCTTCCCTCGAGGATTATCTCCTCGCGCGCCTACCGGGCCGGGCCCCCGGGCGGGCGACCTCCCGGGGGACCGAGGGAGATCGATGCAGCCACGTCGGATGAGGGGCCTCTTCGCCGGACGAGCGGGAACCTGGGGACTGGGGGGCGGCGGGGCCGTTCTCGTCCTCCTGATGCTCTGGACGCCGACCGCGGCGGCGGGGCCGGCGGCGATCTCCTACAGCGCCCCGTACCATCACGCGCTGATCACCGACACGACCGACTACCTCAACGAGACCGGATGCGCGAAGGAGACGGCGCGGCCGACCGTCTTCGACCCCGCGAAGGGCGTCGGCTCCTGGGCCGGCACGGCCTCGGCGAGGAGCTGCAAGGGTTCGATCGGCAAGTCGATCCTCACGAGCGAGGCCGTCTCCGACCGGGCCGTGATGATGACGATCCCGCTCAAGGTCCCGGCCGGGACCGCCACGGGGGTCACCATCGCCGTGACGTGGAACATCTCCGTCAAGCTCGACGCCTCGATGTCGTACCACGGCACCTGCCCGGCGCCGACCGTGACGCCGAACACGAGCTTCGCCTACACGAGCTGCGTGGAGCAGTACGCGGCCGAGGTGATCGGCGGCGCGTACGTGGTCGACCTCACCACCGGGGCCGTCAGCTTCCCCGGAGGGCTCACCCCGACGCTGCCCGGCATCTACGACTACTACGACGACATCGTCTACTGCAGCCCGAACTGCACGACCTTCAACTTCAGCTATCCGGGCGGGAAGGCCTTCTCGGGCCCGGACACCCTCACCTGGAACATCAGCATGACGACGGACCACGCCGACCAGTACGCCCTCGCGACCTGGATGGGTGGCGAGGTGGCCTGCGAGATCTCCTACGTCACCGGCCACTCCTCGGGCTACGTCAACATGGCCACCGGCGGGAACGGCTTCCGCCTCGTGAGCATCACGGAGACCTAGTCGGGACCGGACCCCCGAGCGGGCCGGCGCTCAGCGCGCCGGCCCGGACCCCGCCGGGCCCTCCTCGACGGGGGAGGGCGGCACCCCGTCGGGAGGCTCCGGCTCCCGGGAGGGGACCGGAGTCCGCCTCAGGGCTCGGCGGCGCTCGCCCTGGGTCGACGGCCGGGCTCCCCGTGGGGCGCGGGAAGGGGAGGGCGGGGCGCTCGGCCCCGCCCCGGTCCGGGAGGCCTCGGTCCGCCTAGGCCACGTAGACGGAGATCGAGTGGTGCCGGGCCGTGACGTGGTGGATCACGACGGCGCTCGATCCCTGCAGGAAGACCCCGATGCTGTGGTCGTCCGCGTTCACGAAGTTGATCCGGATCTCCGTCGAGCCGACGACCATGACGCCGATCGACCCGACGCTCGCGGTGACCTTCGAGACGTCGACGAGCTTCGAGGTGACGAGGCTCACGCCGGTCGAGGTGTTCCAGGTGTCGACGCGGGAGATCGTGGTCGCCTTCGAGTCGACGACCTCGACGCCGGTCGAGAGGTTCCAGGCGCGCACCAGGCTCACCGAGGCGATCGGGGAGTCGTCGAAGACGACGCCGAGCGAGTCGTTGAAGACCGAGAGGCCGGAGATCGTGGTGCCCCGGGAGAGCGTCACGTTCGCGCCCTCCGAGCCGTTCGAGACGGAGAGGTCGCGGACGGTCAGCCCCGTCGTCCCGGGGAGGTAGTAGTACGGGTCGTAGCCGGCGATCGCCCCGTAGTCCTCCCCGGTGATCACGCCGATCCCGCCGCCCGTGACGGCGATCGACGAGAAGGTGTCGGCGGAGCTGCTGTACCCCTCGACGCCCACGCTCGGGTCGAAGCCCGGCGCGATCGACCCGGAGACCGAGATCTCGGAGCCGACGGTGCCGGCCGACCCCACGTCCCAGAGCCCGTTCCCGCCGAAGAAGACGCTCTCACCCGTGACGACGGTCTTCACCGAGTCCCCGATCCAGACCCCCGGCGAGAGGAGGAACGAGGTGAGGCTCGCGGCGTGGAAGCCCTGGTCCTGCCAGAGGACGATGTTCTCGTTGGCGATGTCCCCCTCGAGGGTCTGGTTCGTGACCCGGTCGTTGATCCCGTCGTAGATGTTGATCGACCCCGTGAAGCCGGGGAGCGAGGAGGTGTTCGCCGGCGGCGGGGCGAGGAGCCCCTGCTCCGTCGGGACGGGGTAGTCCGTGATGTAGTAGGCGCCCGTCGGCGAGTCGAACCCCTCGTAGGTGTTGTTGACGACGATCGGCTGGGTGACCCCCTGCGCCATGAGGAGCACGAAGGTCGGGAAGCCGTAGTCGTCGACGTGGTTGAAGGTGAAGTTGATGTTGTCCACCAGGTTCGAGAAGTCGTACGGGGGCGTCGCCACGCCCGTCACGGCCTTCGCGACCGCCGAGGCCTGAGCGTTCGAGAACATGTAGAGCGGGGCGTTCAGCGTCCCGGGCGAGGCCGCGAGCGTCAGCGAGTAGGTGCCGGTCGAGCCCGTGATCGCCGTCCCGTTCTTCTCCGCGTAGCCCGCGGCGAAGCCCTGCACGTGGTAGGCGGTCGTCCAGGGGGCCCCGAGCGGGGGCAGGTAGGTGTTGAACGTTCCCGAGTCGGTCGTGGGCAGCCAGCTCATGTTGTCCTGCTCCCCCGTGCCGAACGGGTCGAGGACGGGCTTCGTGTTGCTCACGAAGACGAACCCGAACGACGGGTGGATCGTGCCCGCGACGTGGATGTCCCCCGACCGCACGGAGACGTAGGCGGGGGTCCCCCAGAGCCCGTAGAGCATCGCCGGGCCCTGGTGGGCGACGAGCGTGTGGGAGGGGGTCCAGTAGTCGGCGACCCCGGTCGCGGTCTCGCCGGTGTCCCCGCCGAAGTTGTACGCCGACGGGACGCTCTTCCAGCCGCCCGCGCTCAGGTTCGAGTACTCGAGGCTGAGGGTCGCGTTGATCGACCGGAAGACCGACTCGTCGCCGCCGATGTCCCCGCAGAGGACGATCTCGGCGTCCCGGAAGAGCCCGGTCGGGGAGGGGGTGAAGCCGTCGATGGAGAAGACGGGCTTGTTCGCCGGGGTCACGAGCGGGGTCGGGTTGTTGAAGACGACCGTGTCGCTCACGCCCGTGTAGACCGTGTGGGTCCCGGCCTCGGTGATCCGGTAGCCGTACGCGACCTGGGTCCGCTTCTGGGCGTTGATCGAGGCGTTGTTGTAGAGCTGGATCGTCACGGGGTACGACGCGGGGCTGATCGGGACCGTGCCGCCGACGCACTGGAAGACCCCGCCGTAGTTCACGAGGTCCGGCTCGATGTT
>JASHVI010000184.1 GCA_030039525.1 Thermoplasmata archaeon | reverse complement strand
CACTAGTTGAGGGGAAGGAGCGGTGACTCTGTCCGCGGCTATCGCCGATCGGGACGGCGCCGGCCTTTGCCCGTTCCCGTACGAGGACCCCTGCGGTGAATTCCGTCCCCGTCGCCTGGTCGAGATCGGGCCGGATGGCTACAACGCAGTGATGGTCTGTCTGAAATGCGAAGAGACCCCACTGGACTCCGATGAGTCGCTGGCTCGGATTGCGGTCCGAGCAGTCCCGGCTGGGCGTACGACGGCGACGTGTCGCGAGAAAAAGGGGCGAACCGGGTGCCGACAACCTCTCCGAGCCGGAATTCCGGGCCCGATCGGGGAACGGGTCACTCCCGGCCGGCCGGTGCCGGCCGGGAGCTGGGGTTGGCATTCCGCTCAGAACGCCACGAGACCGAGGTCCGAGGCGGGCAGGCCGCTCAGCGTCTGGTGGTAGGTGAGCGTCGCGCCCGGTCCGATCGCGAAGCTCTGGATCTCGCCGACCCCCGCGTCGTACACGTAGAGCATCCCGACCGACGGGACGATGGTGAGGTCGGTGTCCGCGGCGCCGGTCACGGCCGCCGAGGAGGCGAGTAGGGTGAGCCGGCCGCCGACCCCCACCCAGTACGCCGAGAGGTTGTTGCTGTGGGCGTCGGAGGTGAAGGCGTAGCTGCCCCCCCGGGGGGCCGCCATCGTCGCCACCCAGCAGGGCGCGATCTGACCGTCCCCGACCGAGCCGCTGGCCGTCGTCAGGGCGACCGGCGGTCCTACCACGTACGACGAGAGGCTGTCGCTGGCCGCGTTCGTGACGATCAGCTGGCCCCGGTGGTCGAAGGCGAAGCCGTAGGGCGTCGTCCCGTTCGACGAGTACCAGGTCCACGAGGTCGGGAGCCCGGCGGGGTCGATCCGGTACACGTCGATGCGGTTCGTGTTCTTCTCGGTCACCACGAGCAGGTGGCCGAGCGGGTTGAAGCCGATCTGCGCGGCGGCGGTGGCCGACGCGGTGCTCAGCGGGTCCTTCGCGCCCGGGATGCCGACCAGGAGCCCCGTCGCGGTCAGTCGGAATCCGCGGATCGACCCGGCGATCGTCGCGTTGCCGTCGTTGAGCACGTAGACGAGAGAGTCATGGACGGCCACGCTCACCGGGGTCGAGCCCCCCGAGCCCACGACGTCGGTGAGCGTCAGCAGCGGCGTCGAGGCCGTGGTGGCGATCCGGAAGACCGAGACCTGGTCGGAGCCCGCGTCGACCGCGAAGAGCCACCGGTGGTCGGCCGAGAGGGCGAGGGAACCCGCGTCGGCGAGGCTGGCTCCGGAGCCGGTGCCGCCGGTCGAGAAGTTGCCCGCCCAGGTGAGCGTGCCGGAGGGGCTCCGGTCGTAGGCGACGATCTCGTTGCCGGCGACGGCGTTCGTCTGCGTGAACGCGGCGCCACCGAGGGCCGACCCGGCGGGGAGGGGGGCCGCCATCGCGGGAGCGAACAGCGCGAGGGAGAGTACGGCGAAGGCGAGCACCGTCGTGGCGGAGGCGAGCGCTCTCATCGGTCGCCGACTCGGCGCAGGCTATTTGGGCGGAGGCCAGAATTCGTTCGCAGTCACGCCCGAGTCCTCCGCAGATCCGCGCGGCGGGGCGGCGTTCCCGCCGGCTATCGCCAGGCGGTCGACGCGATCGCCCCGAGGCCCACCGCCTCGGTCGCGCCGATCCCGAAGAGGTACGGCGAGAGCGGCTCCGGAATCAGCGGCATCGTCGCGAGGTACGAGTAGACGACGAGGACGTTCTGCAGGAGGAAGGCCCCGGCGAAGAGGATGAGGGCGAAGGTGAACGTCGCCTTCGTCTGGGCGTAGACGCGGCGGTAGAGCAGGAAGAGCACGCCCGTGAGGCCGATGTTGACGACCCCCACGATGAGGCTCGCCTCCATGAAGGCGTCCGTCACCGTGCCGCCACCCCTCCGAGGGAGTCGGAGGCCGCCCGAGCGCGCTGCGCGGGCCGGAGGCCCCCGTCCCGGACCTCCAGGACGAGCTCGAACCGGTACCGGAGGTTCGGGGCGAGCTCGTACGGGGAGGCGTACGCCGCGCCGATGGGACGCACGATGAGCCGGTTCTTCTCGAGCAGACGAAGGTGGTGGCGGACGGTCCGGTAGTCCATTCCGAGGGCCTCGGCGAGCTGGTGCGCATTGTACGGGCGATCGTACAGCCGCTCGAGGAGGCGGACCCGGTTGGGACCCCCGCGCGTGCCCGCGAGGAGGTACCAGAGCAGCGAGCGCAGCCCGTCGTGCACGCGCGCGCCAACGGCGCCCGCTATTTTCGTTCGTCGCGGAGCCGGGGGCGCGCCGGTCGACGCGCCACGCGGCCGCGGGACCGCTCCCCGGGAGGCGACCGCGCCGGCGGGGCGTCGACCTCGCACGCGCCCGGCAGAGCCTCGCGAACCGGGCCGACTCCGCCGGGGTGAGCACCGTCCGTCAGCAAGGCTGAATAGACTCCCGGGGGAGTTGGAGCCGAAATGGCGGGAGCCAAGACCCCGAACGGGCACGACGTGGTCATCGACGCCCAGAACCTCCGCATGATCTATCCGGGCGCCGCCGGTGGCGCCAAAGGGACCGTCGCGGTCGACGGCGTGACCTTCCAGGTCCGCCGCGGCGAGATCTTCGGGTTCCTGGGGCCGAACGGCGCGGGGAAGACCACGACCATCTCGATCCTCACCACCCTGCTGAGGGCCACCTCCGGGAGCGCGCACATCGAGCAGATCGACGTGCAGTCCGATCCGGACCAGGTCCGTCGGAAGCTCGGCCTGGTCTTCCAGAAGTCGACGGCCGACGAGGAGCTCACCGGCCGGGAGAACATGCTCATCGAGGCCGGCCTCTACGGCCTCTCCTCCCGGGAGATCGGCGGCCACGTCGACGACCTCTTGCGCCAGATGGACCTCGCGGCCTCGGCCGACCGGTTCGTGAAGACCTACTCGGGCGGGATGCGGCGCCGGCTCGAGCTCGCGGTCGGGATGGTCCACCGGCCCCAGCTCCTGTTCCTCGACGAGCCGACTCTCGGGCTGGACCCGCAGGGTCGCGCCGGCTTCTGGCGGTACATCCGCCACCTCCGGGAGTCGCAGGGGCTCACCGTGTTCATGACGACGCACTACCTGGACGAGGCGGACCAGCTCTGCGACCGGATCGCCGTCATCGACCACGGCAAGATCATCGCCCTCGGGACCCCCCGCGAGCTCAAGGACAGCGTCGGCGGGGACACGCTCGAGGTCACCGTGACCCCGGGGGCCCCCGACCCGACGAACCTCCTGCAAGGGATGGCCGGGGTGAGCTCGGTCGTTCGGGCGGGCGATACGTTCCGGGTGAAGTGCTCCCACGGCGAGGCGCTGATCCCGAAGACGGTCCTCGCGGCCGACCAGGCCGGCATCGGGATCGCCGGGGTCACGGTGACGAAGCCGACCCTGGACGAGGTGTTCCTGCAGCTCACCGGGCACGCCTACCGGGAGGAGGGCGAGTCTCCGCACGCCCCGGGGGACCCCGAGGGCGCGGCTCCCGGCCCGAACGGAGGGCGCCCATGATGCTCCCGGCGGCCTCGCTGATCAAGCGGGAGTACCTGCGCTGGATCCGGGCCCCGACGTGGGTCATCTCCGGGCTGATGAGCCCGATCCTCTACCTGCTGCTCTTCGGGCAGGCCTTCGACCTCGGGAAGCTGCTGCCCGCCGGCACGCCGGCCAGCGTCCTGACCCACGTACTTTCGGGGGCTCCGAACTACTTCTCCTACTTCGCGGTCGGAATGGTCGCCTTTGCGAGCGTCACGGCGGCGATGTTCTCGGGGACGGGGATCATCTTCGACAAGCAACTCGGCATCCTCCAGCGCACCCTCTCGACGCCGATCTCGCGCCGCTCGGTCTTCCTCTCGGCCCTCACGTTCCGAGGCATGCTGACGCTGATCCCGGCCTTCCTCGTCGTGGGGTTCGCGCTCCTTCTCGCGAAGGTCCCCGGCGTCGCCGGCCTCTCCGTCGCCTCAGGCGTCACCGTCCTCGATGCCGGCCAGTTCCTCGTCGCCGCGCTGATCCTGTCGGTGGCGTTCACCGCGCTGTTCCTCTCCTTCGGGTTCGCCGCCCAGCGGATCGAGAGCTACTTCGGCGTCGTGACGATCCTGCAGCTCCCGATCCTGCTGACGTCCAACGCGATGTACCCGGTCAACATCATGCCGACCTGGCTCCAGTACCTCGTCGGGTACAATCCGATCTCGCTCGCCGTGAACGTGATGCGGATGAGCCTGTTCGGCACCGCGGGCTACCCGTACGCCGCCTGGGTCTACCTGCTCGGGCTCCTCGCCTGGGCGATCCTGTTCGTCTCGCTCGCGCTCCTCCTCGCCTCCCGGGCGCTCCGTACGGACGGGAGCCCCAGCGACTCGGCCCTCTCGCGCGCGATCGCCGAGTAGAGGGAAGGTGCGCGTCGCGTGCGCCGGATGACCGCCGCCCGGAAGGGCCCTGCGGGCTCGCGGGGGGGGAACGGGAGGCGCGTCGTCGACCGGCCGGCGCTCGTCGAGGGGATCTGGTGCGCCTACCAGGCCGCCAGCCGGGTGCTCCACGCGCGGGCCCGCGCCGGGCTCGCGCGCGGGGGGCTGACCTTCCCGAGGGTCATCGTCCTGCGGCTCCTGGTCCACCGCGGCCGGGCCTCGTCGAAGGAGCTCGCCGGCGCGATGGGGGTCTCGACGGCCGACCTCCCGGGGCTCCTCGACAAGCTCGAATCGGACGGCTTCGTCACCCGCCGCCGGGACGCGGCCGATCGGCGGGTGGTCTACGTCGAGGCGACGCCCCGCGGGCGCCGCAAGCTGCGCGCGCTCTGGCGGGCGGCGATGCGGGAGCTCGAAGCCGGCTTCTCCGGATGGAGCGACGCCGAGCTCGGGTCGCTCCGCGACCTGCTCGCCCGGCTCGCGCCGGCCGG
>JASHVI010000183.1 GCA_030039525.1 Thermoplasmata archaeon | reverse complement strand
ATCACCGACGCCGCCGGCGTCCAGGCCTCCGCGACGCTCCTGATCATCTCCGTCTCGGCGGTGACACCGCTCGTCGCCTCGGCCACCAGCAACGTCTCGAGCGCGTACGTTGGGGTCCCGATCCAATTCACCGCGACGGCGACCGGGGGCACGGGCCCGTACCACTACACCTGGCGGTTCGACGACGGCACCCCCGCTGGGAACGGATCGACGGTGGACCACACGTACTCGGCGGCCGCTACCTACACGGCGACCGTCTGGGTGAACGACTCGGCCGGAAACTCGAAGACGGCGACGGTCAGCGTCACCATCTCGACCCCCCCGACCGTCAGCTCGAAGACCCCGAGCAGCAAGTCCGCGTCCACGCCCTGGTGGCTCTATGCGGTCGTGGCGGTCGTGGTGCTCGCGGCCGTCGTGGGCCTCCTGTTCCTGCTGCGTCGCCGGGGAAGCGGGCCGAAGCCCCCGCAGCCTTGGGAGGCGGGCGGCACGTCTCCCCCCGCCGCGACCGGCCCCCCGCCGGCAGGCGCCACCGGGGACGCCGGGCTCCCCCCGTGGGCAGAGCCACCCCCGCCGGGGGGCTAGGCGCACCGGAACCTCCGAGAGGACCGGGCCGGACCTAACCGGCCACCGGTTTGCGCAGCGTCAGCACGGTCTCCCGGAGCCGGAAGTCGCGCCGCTGGCCGGAACGTCGCGTCCGCGCGACCTCGAGCCCCTCGACCTCGAATCCCGCCGCCACCCCGAGCCGGGCGAAGATCAGATCGCTGGGAACGTACACCCCGGCGAGGAACGAGTCGCCGTTCACGACCACGTACCGGCCCCCCGGCCGCAGCGCCCGGTATACGCTACGAAGCGTCGGCCAGAGATCGGCGAAGTATCCTTCGAGGACGCGGTCCATGTCGGAGCGCCGGTAGCTCGCCTTCTGCCCGAGCTGCCCGCGGATCTGCCGCAGGACCCGGACGAGCCATTCGTCCGCCTCGAGCACGTCGAGCCGGCCCCGCAGCGCGAGGGCGGCCCTCGGCAGGTTGTCGCACGCGACCATGCGCTGCTTGAGGCTCGCCAGGTCCTCGTACGACCGGGCGAAGCCGAGCCAGGCGAGCTCGAGCTTGTAGTTCATCACGTAGTCCATCCCGTTCGCGTACGGGGGGCTCGTCACCGCGAGATCGACGGCGCCCTCGGCCGGCGAGAAGCCCCGGCTGTCCTCCTCCCGGACCTCCGCGCGGGGACCCCAGGTCGATCGAGCCCCCTGCAGCCGCCGAAGGTCCTCGACGATCCGTCCCGCCGCCCGCTCGAACAGTTCGAACGGCGCGGAGGGAGCCACCCGGGGCTTCGGACCGTAGCCGAGGCAGGGAGAGCGGCGGAGCCGGCTCGAGTCGACGAGGATCCGGGCGAAGGCGAGCCGCAGGAGCTGGTCGGTCTCGTCGCCCGAGGGCTCCAGGCACGCGCGGAGCTGCCGGAGGCTCCGCAGCGGACCCGGGTCGAAGTGGCGGGAGGTCTCCCGGAGGAACGGCCGGGGCGACGGGGCGGCCCGCCGCGCCGAGCGCACGAGGCGGGCCGCGCGGCGCTCCAGCTCGAGCGGCGGGACCTCCCAGAGCTGCTTCGCCCGGGCGACGAAGGCGGAGATCGGCATCAGCTCCACGCCGATCCCGAGCGCTCCCGCCGAGCGGGCGGTCGTGAGGACCGTCCCGCTGCCCGCGTACGGGTCGAGGACCGTCGCGCCCGGTCCGATGGAGCACCGCCGGAAGGCCGTCCGCACGAGGCCCGCGGAGAATCCCTGCACGTAGGGCCACCAGCGGTGGACCGGCTCCTCGGTGTTCGGACGGAACTGCACGTCGCCGCCGAACTCCGCGACCTCGATTCGGTGGGCGCGCGTGAACTCCGAGAGGTACGACTCCGGACCGACGAACCCGGGGGCGAGGGCCGGTTCGTCCCGGAGCGCGGGATCGATCCAGAGCCCGTGGCCGACCCGCACCGCGAGGCGGCGTCGCTCGAGCTCGCCGAGGGCCCCCTCGACCTCCGAGCGGCTCGCCCCCACGACCCGGGCGAGCTGCGCCGCCGTCAGCCCGAGGTTCCCCGCGGCCCGGATCTCGCGCGTGAGCCGCTCGGCCGGCCCGCGCGACTCCGGGCCCGCCACGGCCGCCCGAGGCCCCGTTCCGGAGATAAGCTCGCGCCGCGCGGATCCGGGGCCGGCCGAACGCGCGCGCGCTCGTTCGGAGCGGCTCCGGCCGCCGTGCGCGCCTTCCGGTTTATGTACTCTCCGCCGCGTTCCTTCGCCTAGCCGATGCGCACCCTGGTCATCACGGAGAAGTTCAGCACCGCGCTGCGGATCGCGGTCGTCCTCTCGGACGGCCGGATGCAGCGGGTCCGGGTCGGATCCTCGAACGTCTTCAAGTTCGACCGGCCCGAGGGTCCGTTCGCGGTCACCGGCCTCCGGGGCCACATCGTCGAGCTCGACTACCCGGAGGAGCACGCCGAGTGGACCCTCGACGGCCTGCCGCGCCTGCTCGAGGCGGTGCCGCTGAAGCGGGTCACCGAGCCGGGGATCGTCGACGCGCTCACCTCGATGATCCGGGAGTTCGACCGGGTCATCCTGGCCACCGACTTCGATCGCGAGGGGGAGCTGATCGGCCAGGAGGCGCTCGAGGTCCTCCTCACCGTCCACCCGACGATCCAGGTGAAGCGGGCCCGCTACAGCGCCCTCACCCGCGAGGAGATCGAGTCGAGCTTCGCGAACCTCGCCGAGCTCGACACCGCGCTCGCCGACGCCGCCGGCGCCCGGCAGGAGATCGACCTCGTCTGGGGGGCGCTGCTCACCCGGTACCTCTCCCTCACCGCCGAGCAGCGCGGCAAGGGGTTCCTGTCGGCCGGCCGGGTCCAGACGCCGACCCTCGCGCTCCTCGTCGAGCGCGACCAGGAGATCAAGGAGTTCCGGCCGACGCCGTTCTGGCTGATCGAGGCCGACGCGCGGGGCGGCTCCCCGGAGCAGCCGTTCGTGCTCGCGCACGAGCACGGGAAGTACGAGGACCGGACCGAGGCCGAGGCGGTCTACCGGACGCTGGAGGGCGCCTCCGAGGGCCAGGTCCTCGAGTTCACGGAGGAGCCGACCAGCCGCCGCCCGCCGGTGCCGTTCTCCACGACGCTCTTCGTCGCCGAGGCGGTCCGCCTCGGCCTCGGCGCCGCGATGGCGATGCGGGTCGCCGAGGACCTCTACACGAAGGGGATCATCAGCTACCCGAGGACGGACAACACGGTCTACCCGCGGGGGCTCGGCTTCCGCACGATGCTCTCGAAGTTCCAGGAGGGGCCCTTCGCCGAGGCGGCGAACAAGGTCCTCGCCCAGGAGAACCTGCGGGCGACCCGGGGCCGGAGCGAGAGCACCGACCACCCGCCGATCTACCCGACCGCCGCGGTCGACCCGAGGAAGCTGCGGCCGGAGGCGGCGAAGGTCTACGAGCTCGTCGTCCGGCGCTTCTTCGCGACGCTCTCGCCGGAGTCGAAGGGGATCGCTCGGAAGGCGCGGGTCGAGATCCGGGGCGCCCCGTTCCAGTCGGAGGGCCACCACGTCACCGAGCCGGGTTGGTACGAGGTCTACCCGTACTCCCGGCCCGACGAGCGCCCGCACCCGGCCCTCTCCGTCGGGAGCACGGTCCCGATCGACGCCGTGCGGCTCCGCCAGG
>JASHVI010000182.1 GCA_030039525.1 Thermoplasmata archaeon | reverse complement strand
CGCTCCTCGGCGTCGCGGAAGATCGTCTCGGCGCTCTGCCGGCGCTTCTTGAGGAGCTCCGCCTTCTCTTGGAGGATGCGGGTGAGGCGCGAGGAAGGCAGGCTCCCGACGCCGCCCGCACCCGACGTGGCCCTCGCCTCCCTACCAGGATCGGGCCCGACGCGGTGGAGCTAGAGGCCCCCGGCCAAAATCAGGGGAGTTCCCCGATATAAACCATGACCCCCCAATCCCCCGAGGGCCCGGGGGGTCCCGCTAGTTGCGGGTGATCCGCCGCTTTCCCATCGCGTCGAGGTACTGGACCTCGGAGCCCGGGGTGAGCTGGCCCTTCCACTCGGCTTCGATCGCGAGGGAGAAGGTCTCGTAGGTCTCGAGGTCCATCAGCTGGACCTCGGCCTCGGTGAGCGAGAGGACCTGGGCCTGCCGCTTCCCGATCATCGGGACCTGGACCTTGTGCTTCACCGGGAAGACCACGGAGCGCTTCGAGCCGTCGAAGAGGCCGACGGCGTCGATGCGCGCCTTCGCCTCGCCGTGCTTCCCCGGTTTCGACATCTGGATGCTGAGGATCCGACACGGCTCCTCGTCGATGAGCATGTAGCGGCCCTCCTTCAGCTCTCGAACTTCCTGCTGCGTCCACGCCATGGCCCGGGTCCGAGGGCTCTCGATTCGGCCGGGACGATAATGGTTGGGGTCCCCTTCTGCCGACAATGTTTATCCCGTGGCCCGACCCATGGAGCGGTGGGATCCGGGCGCCCTGCGACCCGGCCCGTCGATGCCCGGTCTCGCGGCCACGTACGACCCGCGCGCGGTCGAGGCCGAGAGCCGCGCGTTGTGGAGCGCGCGCGGAGTCCCCCCGGCGGACGGTCCGCTCGGCCCTCCGACGGGGCCGCTCGTGCGCCTGGTCTCCGGACCCGTAGAGGGCAGCGCGGGAGACCTCGCGACGGCGCTCCGGCTGGTGCGGCTCGATGCGGAGGCCCGGTGGCTGGCCCACACGGGACGGCGCGCCTCCGGCGTGCTCCGCCGCTCCCTCCGCGACGACGTCGGCGGCGCCGGTGCCGCCAATCCGGCCGGTGCGCTCGGCGTCTGGTTCGGGGGCGGCACGCCGCTCGCGCCCGGTGAGCGAGACCCGGCGCTCCGGCGGGCGCTGCTCGAGCGGCTCGCCTCCGACCGGCTGCTCGGCTGCCGGAGCGTACCGATCCAGGTCTGTCCCTCCTGCCGGAGGCCGAACTCCCCCGAGTCGGTCATCTACCAGCCCGAGGAGGGCTCGGCGTACCTGGTCCGGTTCCCGCTCCAGGGGTCCGATCCCCCCGTCTCGCTGCTCGTGTGGACGGACGCGGCCTGGAAACTGCTCGCCACCTCCGCCGTGCTCGTCCACCCGAAGCTGACGTACGTCGTGCTCCGCCGGACCGGAGGGGAGAACGCCGAACGGGTGCTCTGTTCGAAGGGGAGCCTCGCCCGGTTCGCGGAGTGGCTCCCGGACGCGACGTGGGAGGTGCTCGAGGAGCGGACGGGCGCCTCGCTCGCCGGGACGGCCTACATCCACCCGCTCGGCGTCGAGCACCCGGCGCTCACGAACCTGCCGGCGCCGGGAGGTACCGTGGTCGCCTCCGAGGACGTCGAGGACTCGGGGACCGGGGTCCTCACGCTGACCCCGGCGCACGGGGTCGTCGATGCGGAGGTCGGCCACCGCCTCGGGCTCCCCGGTTGGCCGGTCCTCGGGATCGACGGGGAGATGACGAGGGTCTTCCAGCACAAGTACGCCGGCCTCTCCCGCGAGGACGCCGAGTCGTTCATCCTCCGCGATCTGATCGATGACGGCGCGATCTTCGCGCAGCTCTCGGTGCGCCGGGGCGTCCCGCGATGCGCCCGATGCGGGACCGCGCTCCTCTGGACCCCGGCGAGGGTCTGGTCGCTCGACGCGGGGCGCCTGCCGCCCGACCGGCTCCAGCTGTTCCGGCGGGTGCTTCCCGGGGTCGTCGTCGCCGAGCCCGGCGCCTCGCTCCCCTGGCCGGTCAGCGAGTTCGCCACCGAGGAGACGGAGGGGACGATGCCGCTCTCCGAGTGCACGCAGTGCGAGACCCTCGCCCCGGACACGGCGAGCGGGCCCTGCACCTGCGGCGCCCGGCGGTCCGTCGTCCGGCGCCGCCTCCTCGCGGAGTTCGAGGAGGCCCTGCAGGCGTGGGCCACCGTCGACACCTTCCCCGACGGGACCGGAGTACGGCTCGTCGTGCCGGAGCGGCGACGCGGTCCTGCGCTCCTCCACCACCTCGTGGCGATGCACGCCGCCCGTCGGCGTCCGGGAGAGCTTCGTCTGGTCCCGGTGGCGACGGTCCCGCCCGTGGAGCTCAGCCTCGGGGCCTCCGAGCCCCTCGACGCGGTCCGGCTGGCGCTGCTCCGGGCCCCGCGGCTCTCCGCCGGCCGGACGACCTTCGAGTCGAACCGCCGACAGGAGTCGGAGCGACTCCGGAAGGTCTGGGGCGCGTACCGGTTCGTGCTGGAGCGGCTGCACTCCTCGGGAGCCGCCCCCGACCTGGGAGCGGCGACGGCCCACTTCACCTCCTTGCTCGAGGAGGACCGGGCCTTCCTCTCGCAGTTCGAGCGGATGCGGCTCGACGTCCAGAAGGCGTACGAGGAGGGCCGCATCCCGGAGGCGCTCGAGCGCCTCGACCGCTTCTTCGAAGGCGAGGTCGCCTCGTACCTCCGCCTCGTCGGGCCGAGGCTCGCGCCGGCCGGCGCGCCTCCGACGAAGCAGTCGGCGCTCCGCGTCCTTCAGTACGCCCTGCCCGTCTGGGCGGCCCTGATCGCCCCGTCGGCCCCGTTCACGGGCGAGGCCCTCTGGAGCGCGTTCCAGGGCGGCGAGGCGAGCGTCTTCGAGTCGGCGCTGCCCCCGGCGCAGGAGTCGTGGATTGACGCGCGGCTGGAGACCTCGTACGCCCGGTGGCTCTCCGCCGTGCGCGCCGTCGACCGGGCCCGTCCGGCGCTCGGGCTGGCGCGCGACGCCCGGATCCCCGCCGTCGCCCTGGAGGTTCCGGTGGAGGAGACCGGGGCCGCCCTGCGTGCGCAGCTCCCGATCCTGACACGCCTGCTCGGCGCGGAGACCGTCGAGGTCGCCTCGCCCGAGCGACCCTTCGGCGGCCTCAAGGTCGAGTACCGGCCGAAGCTCTCGGAGCTCCAGAAGGCCTACGGCGCACAGGCCTCCCGGCTCGTCCGCCTCGTCCAGGGCCTGCCGACCAAGCGGCTCCAGGAGGGCCTGAAGACCGGCTCGATCTCCCTCGTCTTCGACGGGGCCTCGGTCTCCCTCACCCCCGCGATGTTCGAGGTCTCCGAGGGCCTCGGCGAGGGGACCGTGCCGGTCCCGTGGGCCGGGGGCCAGATCTACCTGACCCTCCCGGCGTCGGCGGCGGCCTCGGGGCCCCGACCGGTCCTCTCGCTCGACGCCCACCGACTGGTCGCCTCCATCGAGCGTCGCCTCGCCACGCTCCCGCTCGACGCGAAGGTCGACGTGGTGGTCGTGCGGGCCGCGGGACCCGTGCGCGAGGAGCTCGCGCGGCAGCTGCCGGCCATCGCCCGGCGGCTGCACGTTCCGCACCTGCGGCTCGACCAGGAGCAGGAGGAGTTCCCGCCGGGCGAGACCCACGAGGGGACCACGGGCCGGGGCCTCGCCTGGTCGGTCTGGATCCCGGGGGCGGCCCGAACCCCGAAGGCGCCCAAGGCCCACCGTCGTTCCGCCGGACGCCGCCGCGCGCCGGCCCCGCCGGCCCCGACCGTGGTGCCGGAGGAGCTGCTCGAGTTCCTCTCCGAGGAACGGAAGCTCCGGGACGCCGGCGTCCAAGGGCTCCTCGACGACTTCGACGCGACGGCCGCGGGGCCGCTCCTCGGCCCGACCAAGGTGGGGCTCGTCTGGGACCTCGGTCTCCGCGACCGCGGGGCCATCGCCGCCGCGCCCTTCGCGCAGCTCGAGGGGCTCCCGGGGTTCGGATCTCAGGTCGCTCGCGAGCTCGTCCGGTCGGCCGGCGGAGAGCCTCCCCCGGCACCCGTCTGGGTCCCCCGCCCCCGACCGCCGCCGAACGCCCCGGATCCGGAGGTCGTGGTGGTGCGCGAGTCGGAACCTCCGCCCGAGCCTTCCCCCCCGCCCGCCCCGCCGCCTCCCCCTGTTGCGCGGCTCCGAGCACCGGAGCCTCCCGCTCCCCCACCCGTCGTGCCCACGATCGTCGTGCCCGAGCTCGCACCATCGGCCCCGTCGCGGGTGGAGCCCCCGGCCGAGGAGGTCGTCGAACCCGTGCTCACCGAGGAGGAGCTGTCCCCGCCGGCCGAGCCGGCGGGCTCCGCCTCCGGGACGTCGACCCCCGGGCCGGACCCCGGGTCCGTGGACGACGCCGCGACGCTCCTCGCGCCCGACGCCGAGCCCGCCGATGTCGACCGGGCTCCCGCCGATACGCCTCCGGAACCGGGGCCGACCGAGGTCGGCGAGGGAGCGGGGTCCCCCGACGAACGGACGAGGGAAGCCTCCGCGCCCACGGGAACCGGTCCGGATGCGACCGGCGCCGCGTCCGAGCTCTCCTCTCGCGCGCCGAACGAACCGGACGACGAATCGGAGGCCGGGGCGCCGGCGACGTTGCCCGAGAACGACCCGGGACCCGAGATCCCGCCGGTGGCGAGTGAGACCCCCTCGATCGCTCCGGCGATCGAACCCGAGGAGAAGCTACGCGATAGCGACCTTCCCGCGCTGGAACCCGAGACGCTCGAGACCCCGACGACGGTTCCGGACCTCGAGGAGCTCACTCCCGCCGCTCCCGAACCGGACGAGGCGCCCGCCGAGCCGCCCGGGACCGAGGAGAGGCACGAGGCGCCGTCCGAGCCGGAGGCTGGTCTGACTGCGTCCCGGCCGTCGGACCGCGCGCCGGATCCCGGCCCCGTCGAGATCGCTCCGCCCCAGGAGATCGAGACACCGCCGGAGTCGATGCCCGCGCCGGAAGGGGCACCCGAATCGCCCGAAGGCGTGGGGGAGCTGTCGCCGGACGTCCCCGCTCCCGACGCGTTAGTACCCTCGCTGGAGGAGGTGGATGCCCCGCCGACCGATCCCGAGCCGGAGGGGCCGGCGGCCCCGGACCGGCCCTCCGACGGACCTTCCGAGATGGCCACGGCTCCGGCGGCCGCGGAGTCCCCCTCGGTCGAGCCGCCCGAGACTCCTTCCGCCGCTCCCGCGCCCGCGCTCACGGAACCGCTGGCCCCGGCCGAGGAGCCGATGCCCGAGGACGCAGCGGTGCGGGGGCCCGACGCGGCGCCGGTCCCGGACGCCCCCGCGGTGGAAGAAGGGGTGATCTACCTCGAGGGAGGGCCCTCCGGCGCTCCGAGCTCCGCGTTCCTCGAGGCGACCTCGGCGGGGCACCGGGGCGTCTGGCTCACCCGGGAGTCCCCCGACCGGGCCCGGCTCTACCTCCGGGAGCGGGAGGTGGAGCACGTCTGGATCTCCTCGCTGCCCCGCCCCGGCGTGCTCCGGCCGAACGACCTCGCCGGGATCTCCCAGCGGATCCTGACCGCGCTCCAGGCCGGCGGGGCCACCGCGGTGCTGTTCGAGGGGGTGGAGTATCTCGTCTCGCTGCACGGGACGGAGCGGACGGTGCCGGTGCTGCTCGAGATCGATGCGGTCGCTCGGAGCCACCACGCCCGGGTCTGGATCACGCTGAACCCCGAACTTCTCGCCCCCGGGGACCTCGAGGCGCTCCGCACCCGGACCGACTCTCGGGCGCAGCCCACGGCGACCCCGATGTAGACCGAGACGCCGCGGGCGGAGCTCCCCCGGACGCCGGGCCCGGACCGTCAGTGGCGGACGTGCCGTTCCAGGAAGTGGGGGGCGACGAACATCCCGAGCCATACGAACTCGGCGCCCGTGACGCTGACGAAGGAGACCAGGATGGAGAGTCCGAAGACGACCGGCGCCAAGAGGCCCCGGGCCCTCGTGCGGCGCACGCGCATCGGGTCGATCGTGGGGGCGACGAGCCGGTGCCGCTCGGTCGCGTACCACCAGAGGAGCGCGAACGTCCCGCCGGTCACCCCCTGCTCGGCCGCGAAGAGCGCGACCGCGACCTGGGTGTCCGAGTACGCCGAGTACACGCTAAGGACGAACGGCATCGCGGCGACCTCGAGAAGGACGAGGAAGTTCAGCCAGACGAGCGTACTGTCGTAGCGCCGGATCGACGCGAACATCCGGTGGTGGACCAGCCACCAGTTCGCGATCAGGAAGAACGCGAAGACGTAGCCCACGAACGCCGGATAATCCGACTGGAGCGCGGCCCCGAGGCGTCCGGAGGTCTCCGCGTTGGACAGGTGACCCGTCGAGACGATCGAAGGGACCGTCAGCGACAGGACCAGCAGAGTCAGGGCGAACGCGAAGACCCCGTCGCTCACCGAGACGATTCGCCCGAGGTCCTCGCCCTCCGACTCCGAGCCCGCGGAGCGCGTCGGTGCCTCGGGCGGAGCGAGGGGGCCGGCCAAGCACCCCCGAGCCGGCGGCCCCGCTATTAGCGTCGCGCTCGGGGGGAGCCCTGCCCAAAGTGCGCCCCCGGCGGTGGCGCCGGCCTGCGATACACCGGCGCAGACACCGCACCTCCGGAGTGGGGGACCTCGCAGGCAGCCGCCAGAGCCTCCCTGCGCCAAGCCGCAGAGGGCTCATCAGGGGCGGGCTGCGTCCCGGGGGCGTCGCCCCGGATGCCGCCCCTCGAATGCGACTCCGGTTTCCCCTCGGGTCTCTTCACGGGAGACGTGGTTCCGACACGTCGCGGGTCCGCTCAGGCTCCGCTGAAACCGGAGCCCGGCGCGTCACCCCGACCGCGTAGTGGCGAGAGCGCGTTCGTCGGGCGTCGGGTTCCGGAAGTACCAAAGCGACGGGCCCGAATCCGGTAGCGC
>JASHVI010000181.1 GCA_030039525.1 Thermoplasmata archaeon | reverse complement strand
CGACACGCTCGAGGACGTCTTCGTGCGGCTCGTCGGGCGGATGGACGACGGGATCCTGAAGCCGGGGGCGGGATCGTGAACCCGCGCCACGTCTACGCCGACTTCAAGGTCTTCTCGCGGGGGTACCTGCGGAACTCCGCGGCGCTGTTCTTCTCCCTCGTCTTCCCGATCATCCTGATCGGGATCTTCGGCCTCATCTACTCCGGCGGCAGCACCAACACCACCCTCTACGCGGAGAACCTCGACGGGAACTCGAACGCCAGCGTCGCGTTCCTCTCCGCCCTCAACTCGACCGGGGTCGTCTCGGTCCAGGTCGTCAGCCCCTCCGTGGGGGGCGGCGACCTCGGCACCTACCTGGGGGACAACTACGACCCCGTCGGGATCGTGATCCCGAGCGGCTTCGCCGCGGACTACGCGGGCCACCGGCCGGTCTCCGTCGTCCTCTACCAGAACCCGCAGGACCCGACCTCGGTGGTGACGGCGGAGAGCGCGATCAACGCCGTCGTCACCGCCTTCAACCTCAACGCCGCGAACGGCACCGCCTTCGTCTCCCTGGCCACGGCGAAGGTCGGCTCGCAGCTGTTCAACGGGATCGACTACCTCGTCCCGGGGCTGATCGGCTTCGCGATCCTGACGAGCCCGATGTTCTCGATGGTCGAGATCTCCTCGAGCTACAAGAAGGACCATCTCTTCCGGCAGCTCGCCCTCACGCCGCTCACCAAGGCGGAGTGGCTGCTCTCGAAGATCCTCTGGTACATCGTCATCACGCTCATCTCCGCCGGGATCATGATCTCGATCGGCTACTTCGCCTTCCACGCCCGCCTCGACGTCGGCTGGACGCTCCTGCCGTTCCTCGTCCTCGGGCCGTTCTTCTTCGTCGCGCTCGGGATGCTCTGCGGCTCCGTCACGAAGACGCCCGAGACCGCCGCGGTCGTCGGGAACATCGTCACGTTCCCGATGATGTTCCTCTCCGGGACCTTCTTCCCGGTCTCGGACTTCCCGCCGGGCCTGCAGACCTTCGCCCACTTCCTGCCGCTGTACTACATCATCGACGGGATGAACCAGGTCCTGCTCTTCGGGAACCTCTCGAGGGCCTTCTTCGACCTCGCGCTGATCCTCGTCGGCGCGATCGTGATCTTCGCCGCGGCGGTCTCCGTCTTCAAGTGGCGGGAGTCCTAGGCGGTAGCCGACCGTGCCGGCCGAGGAGGGGAGCCCGCCGGTCGACGCGGCGGGGTTCCGGCGGGCGATGGCCCGCTGGCCGACCGGCGTCGCGGTCCTGACGACGCACGACGAGGGCGTCGACTCCGGCCTCACGGTCAACGCCTTCCTGTCGGTGACCCTCGCGCCGCCCCGCGTGCTCGTCTCGCTCGGCCACGAGGCCGAGTCGACCCCGCGCGTCGAGCGGGCCGGCCGGTTCGCGGTCCACTTCCTCGCCGCCTCGCAGCGGGCCGTGAGCGAGCGCTTCGCCCTCGCGATCCCGACCGAGGAGAAGTTCGCCGGCCTTTCGACCCGCCCGGGGCTCGGGGGGGTCCCCATCCTCCTCGGATGCCTCGCCGTCCTCGAGTGCGTCGTCCGCTCCGCGCTCGACGTCGGGGACCACCGGCTCTTCGTCGGCGAGGTCCTCCGGCAGCACCTCGGCGAGGAGGGGGCCCCCCTCCTGTTCTACCAGAGCCAGTACGTGACGCCGGACCCGGCGGGCCGGATCACGCTCCCCAACGCGCGCCCCTAACGCCCGCCGCCAGCCTCTTTACCCCGGCCCCCGCTCCTTCCGACGTGCCGAAGGAGCCCGAGCGCCGGCGGACCCGGCTCGCCATCGTCGGGAGCGGCCCCGCGGGGCTCACGGCCGCCCTCTACTCGGCCCGGGCGAACCTCGCCCCGCTCGTGCTCGGGGGGGTCCCGTCCGGGGGCCAGCTGATGCTCACCACCGACGTCGAGAACTATCCCGGGTTTCCCGAGGGGATCCAGGGCCCGGAGCTGATCGACCGGTTCCGGGCGCAGGCGGCCCGCTTCGGGGCCGAGTTCCTCGACGACAACGTCGTGCGGGTCGACCTCACGAGGCGGCCGTTCCGCCTCGAGACCGGCACCCGCGGGACCATCGAGGCCGACGCGGTGATCGTGGCGACGGGCGCGAACGCCCGGTGGCTCAACCTCCCCTCCGAGCAGCGGCTCCGGGGCCACGGCGTCTCCGCCTGCGCGACCTGCGACGGGTTCTTCTTCAAGGAGAAGGACCTCGCCGCGATCGGCGGCGGCGACTCCGCGATGGAGGAGGCGCTCTTCCTCACGAAGTTCGCCCGCCACGTCACCGTGATCCACCGGCGCGGGGAGCTCCGGGCGAGCCGGATCATGCAGGAGCGGGCGAAGGCCCACCCGAAGATCTCCTTCAAGTTCGACACCGAGGTCGTCGAGGTCCTCGGGACCGACACGGTCGAGGGGCTCCGCCTGAGGGACCGTAGGACGGGGACGCTCAGCGAGCTCAAGGTCCAGGGCCTCTTCCTCGCCATCGGCCACGACCCGGCCTCGGAGGTCTTCCGGGGCGCGCTCGAGCTCGACGCGAAGGGCTACCTCAAGACGACCGACATCACCCACACCAGCGTCGACGGCGTGTTCGCGGCGGGGGACGTCTACGATCACCGGTACCGGCAGGCCGTGAGCGCCGCCGGCCTCGGCTGCATGGCGGCCATCGACGCGGAGCGCTGGCTCGCCGAGCACCCCGAGACGCCGGCGAAGGCGCCGAAGGCGGCCTGAGGCCGTCCGAGGATCAGCCCGAGCCGGCGCGGCCGGGCTTGCGGCGCGCGGGGCGGGCCTTCCGCGCCGGGCGGGTCTTCCGAG
>JASHVI010000180.1 GCA_030039525.1 Thermoplasmata archaeon | reverse complement strand
AGGGGGCGCCCGGCGACGCCCTCGAGTACTCCGCGAGCGCGGGCGGGGCCGCCTTCGTCATCGGCCGGGAGCGCCTCATCGCGCGCGTCCTCCACACGCTCTCCTACACGACGGACACCCCCGACTTCTGGCGGCGCGAGGGGCAGCGGTACCCGAGCCACTCCGGCCGGTTCACGGGGGAGCCCGCCTTCTTCCGGCACGTCGGCGAGTGCGCCCGCCGGATGCTCGAGCGGGCCGGCACGACGCCGAAGGAGTACGCGCACGTCGTCTTCCACCAGCCGAACGGCAAGTTCCCGCAGCGGATCGGCAAGCAGCTCGGCTTCACCGAGGAGCAGATGCGCTACGGCCTCGTGACCCCGTACATCGGCAACACCTACTCGGGCGCGGCCCTCATCGGCCTCGCCAACGTCCTCGACCACGCGCACTCCGGCGAGCGGATCCTCGTGGTCGGCTACGGCAGCGGCGCGGGCTCCGACGCCTTCGACCTGCAGGCGACGGAGGAGATCGAGCGCTACGAGCGGGGCTTCGGCCGCCCCGTCGAGGAGTATCTGAAGGGCGGCGTCGAGATCCCGTACGCGGTCTACGCGAAGTACCGCGGCAAGATCCACATGGGGGGCAGCTAGTGCGGGAGGTCGCGATCCTCGGGATCGGACAGACGAAGTTCGGCGAGCTCTGGGACCGGTCGTTCCGGGAGATCGGCATCGAGGCCGGCTTCCAGGCGCTGGTCGACGCCAAGCTCTCGAGCCACGACCTGGGGGCGCTCTACCTCGGCAACATGGCGAGCGGCTCGCTGATCGACCAGGAGCACATCGCCCCGCTGATCCTCGACTACGCGGGGCTCTCCGGCCACCACTTCCCGGCGATCCGGGTCGAGGGCGGGGGGGCCTCGGGCGCGCTCGCGCTCCACCAGGGGTACCTGGCCGTCGCGAGCGGGGCCCACGACTTCGTCGTCGTCGGGGGGGCCGAGAAGCTCACCGACGTCCCCGACACCGAGGGGAACCGGATCGCGACCTCGACGGCCGACCACGAGTGGGAGGCGGTCTTCGGGGCCACGCTCCCGAGCCTCTGGGCCCTCATGGCCCGCCGGCACATGTTCGAGCACGGGACGACGCGCGAGGAGCTCGCGCAGGTCGCGGTCCACGCGCACGAGATGGGATCGAAGAACCCCAACGCCCACTACCGCAACCGGCTCTCGCTCGACGCGGTCCTCCACGCGACGCCGGTCGCCGAGCCGCTCGGGATGCTCGACTGCGCCCCGCTCTCCGACGGCGCCGCCGCCGTGGTCCTCGGGCCCCTCGAGCGGGCCCGCAAGTTCACCGACACCCCGGTCCGGATCGCCGCGAGCCAGGTCGCCTGCGACTCGATGGCGGTGCAGCACCGGCGGGACCTGACGACGCTCGACTCCACCGTGGTCGCCGCGAAGCGGGCCTTCGCGCAGGCCCGGCGCGCCCCGGCCGACGTCCACGTGCTCGAGCTCAACGACAGCTACACGATCGCGGCCCTCATGGGCCTCGAGGACCTCGGCTTCGCGCGGAAGGGCGAGAGCGGCAAGCGCTTCTCCGCGGGCGAGTTCCGCGGCGGGGAGGGCCTCTCGGTGAACCCCTCCGGGGGCCTCAAGGCCCAGGGGGCCCCGTTCGGCGCCGTCGGCGTCGCGCAGGCGGTCGAGATCGTCCGGCAGCTCCGCGGCGAGGCCGGGGACCGCCAGCGGCCCGGGGCCGCGCTCGGCATGACGCAGACCGTCGGCGGGACGGGGGCGACCAGCGTCGTCCACCTCTTCGAGCGGGCGAACTAGGGGACGCGGATGTCGATCGCACGGTTCTGGCGCGAGACGCCCCAGCGGTACAACCTCGGCGGCTCGAAGTGCTCGCAGTGCGAGGCGGTCTACTTCCCGCCCCGGTCGGTCTGCCCGGCCTGCGCGAAGCACCGGACCTCGCTCGGTCGGATGCTCCCGTTCCAGCTCTCCGGCGACGGGGAGGTCTACACCTTCACGGTCGTCCACGAGGCCGCCGAGGGGTTCGAGATGCAGGTCCCGTACGTCCTCGCGATCGTCCGGACGAAGGAGGGCCCGATGCTCACCGGCCAGATCGTCGACATCGAGCCGGCCGACGTCCGCGTCGGGCTCAAGGTCCAGTCGACGTTCCGCAAGCTCCGGGAGGAGGGGAAGGCCGGGGTCATCCACTACGGCTACAAGTTCACCCCGCGCGCCGACCCGGGGGACTCGGCGAGGCCGCCCGCCGCGGAGGCCTCGGAGGCCGAGGCGACCCCCGGGCGCACCGGGGTCGCCGCCTGACGACGTGATGCCGTCGCGGGAGGATCGCCGCGGCGACCGGACCGAGCCCCCGGCCGACGAGGTCGCGGCCCACGCGTACGCCGACGGCTACGGGGAGGGCCTCCGCGAGGGGCTCCGCGACGTCCTCCAGCACGCGAGCCGCGGCCACACCGCCCAGGAGCTCCGCTGGCTGATCGAGAGCCGGCTCGCCCGGGTCCCCGAGGAGGTGGAGCTGAAGCGGCGCGCCCTCCTGGGCCCGCCCCGGCGCGTCGACTGGGAGGCGCTCCTCCGCCCGCCCGTCGCCCGGCGATCCGGGCCCCCGACGCTCGAGACGACCCTCGAGGGGACCAGCCTGCTCTTCCGGGAGGATCGGCCGGCGCGCGCCCTCTCCTTCGTCGCCGCCCGGTGGCGGCCGTACGGCCGCGTCGTCCACGTCGGGCCGCCCGGGGACCCCTCCCCGGACGTCCCGCCGGAGTCCCTCCTGAGGCTGCCGCTCGACGCCTCCGGCCGCGCGTCGCCGGAGGCGGGGACCCTCTCCCCGGGCGAGGCGGCCGGGCGGATCGACGCCCTCCTCGCCGAGGGGACCGCGCTCGTCTACGTCGGGGGCCTCGCCGTCCAGGTCCGGGAGGAGGGGATCGACGCGACCCAGCGGTTCCTCGAGTGGCTCGCGCGGCGCCTCCGGCAGCGCTCGGGGCTCCTCGTCGCCTCGGCCGACCCCGCCACGTTCGAGGAGATCGACTTCCGGAGGATCCAGGCCGGGTTCGAGTCGACCCGGTGAGCCCCGTGGAGATCGCGTTCTTCTCCGACAGCTACCTGCCCGTGCACGACGGCGTCGCGCACGAGGTGAGCGCCCTCGCCCGGGCGCTCACCCGCCTCGGCCACGGGGTGAAGGTCTTCGCCCCGCACCCGATCAAGGGGGCCTCGCCGAAGGAGGAGCTGGTCGCCGGGGTCCCCGTGGTCCGCTCCCGCTCGCTCCCCGTGCCGTACTACGGGGGGTACCGGTGGGCCCTGTTCCCGTTCCCGCAGCTGAGGGGGCAGCGGTTCCGCCAGGAGGTCGACGTGGTCCACCTGCACACCCCGGGGATCATGGGCTCGGCGGGGTTCTTCGCCTCGCGCCAGTACCGCAAGCCGCTGCTCGGCACCTTCCACACGAACGTCTGGGCGATGCGGGGGAGCTTCCCGCCGACCCCGATGACGCGGCTCTTCTTCCGGGCCGCCTGGTGGTACACCCTCGGCACCTACTGGCGCTGCGACCGGACGACCGCCCCGACGACGGAGGCGGCCCGCACGCTCGAGGAGGCGGTCCGCAAGCCGTTCGCCCGGCCGATCGAGGTGGTGCCGAACGGGATCGAGGTCGAGCGGTTCCGTCCGGGGGTCGACACCCCCGACTGGCGGGTCCGCTGCGGCCTCCCGGAGGGCCCGATGGTGACCTTCCTCGGGCGGCTCACCGAGGACAAGGGAGTCCACCGGTTCCTCGACGCCGTCGAGGCGGTCGCCCGGCACCGCCCGATCTCGGCCGTCATCGGCGGGAGCGGACCGGAGGCCGGCCGCGTGCGCGAGCGCATCGCCGCCGCCCCGCTCGCCGCCTCCGTCCGGTACCTCGGCCCGATCGCCGAGGAGGAGAAGCCGGCGCTCCTGAGCCAGAGCGCGATCTTCGTCCTCCCGTCGACCTCCGACACCTCGAGCCTCTCGCTCCTCGAGGCGATGGCCTCCGGCGCGGCGGCGATCGCCTCCGACCGGGGCGGTCTCCCCGGGATCGTCCGCGACGGGGAGAACGGCCTCGTCGTGCCGATCGAGCGGCCCGAGGCGCTCGCGGAGGCGCTCGACGGGCTCCTCGCCGACGACGCGCGGCGGCGGCGCCTCGGCGAGGCCGGCCGGCGCTGGGTCGACGAGGAGGCCTCCATCGAGGGGACGGCCCGACGGTTTATCTCCCTCTACGGGCAGTTGCTGGACGAACCCGATGCCGGATCCCGTGCCGTCGGCGCTCGAGCGACTGGCCCGCTCCGGCCCCTCGGCGGATGAGAACGAGATCGCCCGGCTGCTCCCCGAGGTCCTCGAGGAGTACCGCACCCGGCTGCGGCCGGCGCTCGGGGCGCTCGAGGTCGCGGTCGACGGGCGGGAGTACCCGACGCTCCTGGACGCCCTCGCCGACCCGGACGCCGCCTTCGCCTCCGTCCACCTCGGCTTCGCCGGGGCGGCCGCGCGGGGCCCCGGCTGGGACTACCTGAAGCCGATCCTCTCCGCGGAGATCGGAGCGGACGGCAGCACCGAGGTCCGCCTCGCCGCGCCGGGCCGGGACTCGACCGTGCGGGCGGTCTCCCGCGTGCTGGTGCGGGAGCACTTCCCGCCCGGGGGCTTCTCCTTCCCCCGCGACGAGGGCGACGGGGTGCCGACGCTCGCCCAGTTCGCCCGCGCCGTGCGGACCCGGGGGCTCTCCCCGTTCCAGATCGCGCTCCTCCTCTACTTCTCGGAGGAGCGGTTCCGCTACGAGATCGACCTCGTCGGCAACCAGGTGCTGCCGGACCGACGGGCCGGACGGCTCCCGATGGCCCGCCTCGTCCACCGGACGAGCCGGGTCTCCCACGGCCTCGACGCCTACCTGGCCCGGGGGGAGCTCGCGCTCTCGAACGCCCGGGCCCTCGAGATCCTCGTCGACACCCACGGCCTCACGGACGTCGAGATGGCGCACGTCCTCGGGGGGGTCCGGGAGCTCGGTCGCTCGATGCTCGACGCCCTGAAGAGCCGGCAGCTGGCCACCTTCGACCACCGGCTCGGGCTCTACCGGCCCCGGCTCGACTCGTTCCTTCCCGCGGTCGACCGGCACGGGGGCGACCCCTCCGGGCGGCTCGCCCCGATCCCGAACCCCGCGCTCCGGACGAGCGTCACCGAGCTCCTCGCGGCCGCCGACGCCCGCGCGACCTGCCCATTGTGCGGCGACGCCCTCCCGCCCGGCCCCCGCTCCCTGCTCTGCGCGCGCTGCCAGGGGGAGGTCGGGGAGGAGCGGAGCCTCTCCTGAGCCGCCGCGACCGATCGGCGGGGGAACGCGCAGGCTCGAGCGGGCCTGTCGGGAGTCTCCGCCCCGAGGGATCCCCCCGGGGCCTTTGAACCCGAGATTGCTGGCTTAGAAGGCCAGTACTTTGTCCAAGCTAAGCTACAGGCCCGCCCGGTCGACGGCGCCCGGGCGGATAATCGTTCGTTCGGGCCCGAGGCACCGGGGGGCGCACCGCCCGCGCGATCCGGTGCGCGACGCCGAGGGCCTCCGGCCAGCGTCCGCGCACGACGAGCCGCGCGAGGAGCACCGGAACGAGGTCCCGCGGGATCCCGGCGGCGGCGCACCAGAGGGGCCCGTTCGGGCCGGCGAACCTTTGGACCGGTGCCCGCCGGATCCGGCCCCACCGGAGACGGAACTCGGCCGGGAAGTAGGTGCGGAGCGCCGCCCGGATGGCGGGGAGATCGGGGGCCCGCGGCGTCACGGCGAGCACGGGCCGCTCGAGCGCCCGGGAGAGCGCGGC